>JAOAPP010000103.1 GCA_025462985.1 Bryobacterales bacterium
CCTGCGCCGCTTCTTTGAAGTGGATGCGCAGAGCATTGCGGCTGCAGCTTTGTCGCGGTTGTCCCGGTGGGGCCGCTTCGATGCTAGTCTGGCACGGCAGGCGATCGTCGATCTCGGGCTCGATCCGGAAACGATCAATCCCGCGCACGCTTAGCTTCGAGGCCCCGGACTAAGTGCCGGGGCTTCTACTTAGGAAGTTCTTATTACAAAGCCCGTTGCGGCGAGTGTGCCCGTCAAGCTTAACTCTTCTTTGTAACCCGCCTGCTTATTGTCCGCGTCCTTCTGTATGTAGAGAGATATGCACTCTCTCACAGGGGTGAAATCTTTGAAGTATCTTAAAAATTCTATCTTGTTGTTAGTGGGACTCTGTTCCACGGGAATGCTTGTCCAAGCGCAAAGCGGACTTGACGTGTACTTCGGTGTGGGAACGATGCAGGCCGACTCGAATGGAACCAGCATTGACACGTTCAATACCGGGAACGTTGGGCCGGCGAATACACCGGGCTATTTCAATACGCCGAAGCTGACTGGGGCCTTCGGAAAAGTTGGTGCGGATTTCATGCTGACTCCGCACTTTGGAGTTGGCGCCGATACAGATTTCCGCTTCAGCCAAGCTCCTTATGCAGGCTTGAACTACCGTCCGACGTTTTACGATTTTTACGGAATATGGCAGCCTGTTCATCGCGGTAGGGTGATGCCAGAAATCGTTGGCGGCCTTGGCGCCGTAAACGTGAGGTTCTATCAATCCCAGGCGTATTGCGATGCCTTCGCCGGCTGCTCCAGTTCCAACAGCTTCCTGGAAAGTTCCAATCACTTTCAGGTGCGCTTAGGAGTTGGCGTATCTGTCTACGCAACGCAGCACGTCTTCTTCCGGCCGCAAGTGGACGCTCACTTCGTGAATAACTTCTATCAGTTTGGAAGCGATTGGGTACCTGAGTACAGCGTGTCTATCGGATACCATTTCGGCGAGCGCTAAAGTACGGCCGTCAGCAAAAAGCGACTAAGCCCCGGCACAAACTCCGGGGCTTGTTTGCTATCCGAGTCATTATTGCTTGCAGTGAATTCTCTGAATTGAGATTGCTTTCCCGGTATTCTCGTCGGCTGAGACTATCACTCCGTGTAACTCGACACCGTGTTTAGCGACCTCCATTCGTCCGGAAAGCCCGGTCAGGAATCGTCTAAGGACAGTGTCTTTATCCACACCGATCACCGATTGATAAGGACCAGTCATTCCGGCGTCCGTCTGATAGGCAGTGCCACCGGGCAGCACGCGGGCGTCCGCAGTGGGTATGTGAGTATGTGTGCCGACGGTTGCGGTCACTCGCCCATCCAGATACCAGCCCATCGCCATCTTTTCGCTCGTCAGTTCCGCGTGGAAATCTACGAATCGTATCTTGACTGCGGGATCGAGTTGGCCGATGAGCTCATCCGCCTTGCGAAAGGGGCAATCGATGTTGGCCATTGAGGCTCGGCCCTGGAGGTTGAGAACCGCATAGGGAACACCATTGCGCGCCTTGCCGGCATAGACACCGCTGCCCGGCAATCCCGGCGGATAGTTGGCCGGTCTGAGTAGCCGTGCCTGCGTGTCGTAGTAGTCGTGGATCTCCCGCTTGTCGAAACTGTGGTTGCCGCCGGTGAGAACGTCCAGTCCGAGCGATAGCAGTTCTTCAGCGATGAACGGTGTAATCCCAAAACCGCCAGCACTATTTTCCGCATTGGCGATTGCCAGATCGATCTTGTTCTCGGTGATTAATTGATTCAGATGATCTGCAACGATGCCTCGACCACCGGAAGCAAAAATGTCACCGATAAAGAGGATATTCATCAAGCAGACGCAGAAAAAGCGTTCCTTGTGAGAACCTTCGCCCAATCCCCGTCATTGACCCCTATGAGACCAGGGGGGAGTCCTTCCGGCACCTTTAGACTTCTCCGCGCGTCAGAAACGCCGGAGCATGAGCACGGGCACTGTTACGAGTCAGACTCCATGACATTGACTATCGGATCAATTTTTAGGAGACCGGGCGAGAGGCCCTCGCAAGAAACGCTTACGAATTCAGGATAGCAAAAAACTCGGCGTTTTTACGTCGTGCGCAATCTTTCCGCAATCTCCTTTTCGGGGATTGCACCTTCCTTAATTACTCGCCAGTAGGGCTCCGTAATGTCGACCGTAGTCGGCCCGGAGCCTGGGCATGGACCTCCATCCAACACCAGGTCTACCCGGCCATCCATAGCGGCAAACAGGTCGATGCCGCTCGCGGCGGTCGGCTGGCCTGACAGGTTCGCGCTGGTGGCGATCAGAGCATGCCCGCTTTTCTCGATGATGCCCGTCAGCACTTTCGACTGTGCATGTCGGATCGCGAGGCGCCCGGTGTTCCCAGTCACCTTCAACGGCACCTTGGCCGCGGCGGGGACGATCATCGTCAGTGGACCAGGCCAGTAGTGACGCGCCAGGATGTAGAAACGGCTGTTCAAGTCACGAGCCAGATCTTCCGCCATCATCGTGTCGGAGATGGCCAGGGGCAGGGAACGGATGTGTTCGCGTCCCTTAGCGGCAAATACCCGGACCACGGCCTGCAAGTTAAACGGATCCGCAACAAGGGAGTACAAGCCGTCCGCTGGAAGCCCCACAATGCGCCCTCGCGCAATTTCCCGTACTGCGCGATCGATCGCCTGCGCAGACGGATTATCTATATCAATTTGAATAAGATCGGTTGCCACGTATTCGAAGAGTCACCAGCCCGCGTTAGCCGTGCAGGCACTTTCGTCAGTTTATCTTTCGCCAAGAGCCTCGGCTACCTGAATAGCCATCTCGTAGCGACCAAAAGGAGCGCTGAGCTGCACGCCCTGCACCAGTGACCGAGTGCGTGCGGCCATCTCCTGCGCGATCAGCACGCCTTCGGTGCGCGCCTTTTCCGCGCTATCGGCCGCTTTCATACGCCGCATGTATTCCTCGGGAACCGGAACCCTGAGTTCGTTAACCATGAACTCCGCATTCCGGAAGCTCGTCAGCGGCCAGATGCCGGCGATGATCGGGATCCGGTATTGCGCAGTCCGCTTCATGAACTCTTCAAGCAGGTCAAGGTCAAAGACAGGCTGGGTCACCGCATACTCGGCCCCGGCTTCCACTTTCCAGGCAAAGCGGCGCAGTTCTTCGTCGGTGTTGACCGCTCCGGGATTGGCCCCTACGCCGATCAGCAGGGATGTCTGCGAGCCAATTGGGTTTCCGCCGATATCCAAGCCCTGGTTCAGATTGTTTGCAATATTCGTCAGGCCGATGGAGTCGACGTCGAACACCGCCGTTGCATCGGGGTATCCGCCCATGCGCGGCGGGTCTCCGGTAATGCAGATCAGATTGCGCACTCCCACGGTGTTCGCGCCCAGCAGTTCCGATTGAATGCTAAGGATATTGCGATCGCGGCAGCAAAAATGCAGAACAGTTTCGATATTTGCCTGCTGCTGAAAGAGCTGGCAGGTGACCTGCGCGCTCAGCCGGGCGCTGGCCCGCGGACCATCCGGAACGTTGATGCAGTCAATGCCGTGCTCCAGGCACAACTTTGCTCCGGCGATTTCCTTGCTTGCATCTACACCGCGAGGGGGTAGAATTTCAACAAACGCCACGAATTTTCCCGCAGCAAGCTTCGCACCGAGCTGTGATTTCTCCGGCAGCGGAACTTTGGGAAGCCGCTTTACTGCGGGCTTGCCTTCCTCCACTTCAACCACCGGCGTCGCCCTAGTCTGGCCCGGTTGCATGGAGCGAACTTCGCTGCAGATTTCCTTGATGTGTTCGGGTGTCGTTCCACAGCAACCGCCAATGACGCGGACACCGGCCTGCAGAAACCGGCGCGAATACTGGGCCATATACTCCGGCGAGCACAGGTAGATGTTGCGCCCTTCCACGTCGCGGGGCTTCCCGGCGTTGGGCTGCGCCGACAGACTGAGCCGGGTGACCGCTTCCATGCGCTCAATCGTCTCGAGCATCGGGCCTGGTCCGACGGCACAGTTCACGCCGAGGATAGTGGCGCCCCGCTTCTCGAGTTCGGGTGCGAAGCGTTCGGGCGGCGTCCCG
>JAOAPP010000405.1 GCA_025462985.1 Bryobacterales bacterium
TCCGAAAGAACAACGTGGCGGCAAACAGACAAATGAGGGAGAACGCAACCTGCCCGGCAAGTAGCGCATTCGCGAAAGTGACAGCTCGCTTGCTGCGGCCCGCGGTGCGTGACTCTTCCTTTAAACCAACCGCGACGTCTGTTCTGGATGCCTGCACAGCGGGCGCCAGCCCGAACACAAACGCCGTCACCAAGGACACGGCAATTGCGAAAACAACAACGCTGGCGTCGAGTTTCGGAGTGATGATATTCTGGCTCACCTGCGGCGGCACGAACGACCAGATGAAGCGGCAGCCTGCTTCACCGACCGCCAGGCCGAGCACGCAGCTCCAAAGGCTAAGCAGCAAGCTCTCCGCCAGTAACTGACGGATCAGTCTGCCCCTGCTTGCGCCGATGGCGAGACGTACCGCAAACTCCTGGCGGCGTGCAGCCGATCGTGCCAGCAGCAGATTGGCCACGTTAGAACACGCAATGCCCAGAATGAGGCTAACGACCAGAAAAAGAACAGCGCTGCCAAACACAATCCCATTCGCTCCGCCGATGTTGGAAAACAGTTCGTCAGTGACAGGCCTGACCTTCAGCGTGTGGTCCTCGTTGGTGTTCGGATATTCTCGCGCCAGACTGGCAGAAAGCGGCGCAAATGATCTCTCGGCCTCTTTGAGGCCGACCCCTGGCCGCAGACGCGCCACTGTGTGAAACATGGGCTTGCCACGATCGGAAAGTTCGTTCCCGGCAGAAGCGCCGGACGCCCGTTCATACATGGTGGCTGGCAGCCACGCATCCGGTCCAAAGACCGCGCTGATGCCCAAAAATCCCTTTGGCGCAATGCCGACTACCGTAAACACGATTCCATTGAGCTCTATGGTTCGTCCAGCCACATCTGCGGCGCCCGCAAATCGGTTTTGCCATGCGTTGTAGCTCAGCACTGCCAGCGGCGAAGATCCCCGCTGACTAACTTCTCCCGGAAGAAAGAAACGCCCACTGGCCGGCCGCAGACCGAGAGTCTTGAAATATTCGGCGGATACAAAGTCTGCGAATACTCGGGCTTGCCCCGTCTGTGTGCGAACCGTCATCACGCGCGGTCCGGTGAACGCCGCCATACCGTCGAAAGCTGTCTGAGCCTTGGCATAATCCTGCCAATTCGCATAAGACAGAAGAAGCCGGTTGTTCGCGCCTTCGGCCGTTTTCGAGATCGAGTCATACAGCACAACCAGCCGTGAGCTGTCGGCCACCGGCATCGGATGCAGCAGCAGCGTATTGATCACAGTGAAGACGGTAGTGTTTGCGCCAATACCCAGTGCCAGAGTCAAAATGGCGAACACCGCAAACAACGGAGCCTTCCGCATCGCCCGCCAGCCGTAAGCAAGGTCGCGCCGAAACTCCGCGAAGAACTTCGCCTTCGCTCCACTTCCGAGCGCTGGAGCCTCACGCCGCTCGCGCTTCGATGAAGGAAGCGTAATCGCGAAATCCTGCACATTCGCCAGCTCTGTGAGCACCGCTTCCCGTGCAGCCGCTTCCTCCATGCCTCCCGAAACCAACTCCGCATAGCGGTCCGCAAGATGCTGAGCAAGCTCTTCGATCAGCGCCGGCTGCGTCGCCGGATCCACGTGGCTCGCCGCAAGCCGCTGCTCCAACTCCCATTTCCATTCACGCATTTTCAGGCTCCACAACGCGGCCGATCGCAGAAACAAACTCGCGCCAGCTTTGACGCTGACTGGCGAGCTCTTTCCGCCCTTGCGCCGTCAGGCTGTAATACCGCCGTCGGCGCGCCTCAGGCTTTTCAATCCATTTCCCGACAACGAAACCGCGCTCTTCGAGCCGGTACAGAAGCGGATAAAGAGTGGTGACGTGAAAGCGAAGCGCGCCTCCCGACCGGGCCTCAATCAACTTACAGATGTCATACCCGTGCCGCGGCTGCTGCTCCACCAAAGACAGAATAAGGAGCTCGGCGCTGCCTTTCTTCCATTGCTTGTCGGGCTGTTCGTCTCCCATATATGCTAGTTCAATATATGCAGCGGGACGCGGCCGCTGTCAACTGAAATCTTTCGCAGGCCCCACAAACACGGAACCCCAGATCATGGAGCGGTCCTGTGCCGCCATCGCGCGGTCACGCTCGTTCATGGGTTCCCGAAAGCTCCGCGACACCACCACCGCATCCTTCGCAGCCGGTTGCCGAACCGCTGCCGCCAGTCGCTCCGCATACTCGCGCGTGACCCATCGCCAATATTCGAAAGAGAAAACGCCCGAAACGATCGCGCCGGCACTTGCTGGAGGAACTCAGCTGCATCCGTGCGCACAAAGCCAATCGAGTGCACTGCGCGCCAGGGCTCGGAAACGAAGCTTCGCTCCAAGCGCATTCGCAACAACTTTCCGGAGCTGGAAGGCGGCAGCGTGATTCGCGCCGGCTTCAAAGTCCGGAGGCTGAATACAGCCGCTCCTATCGCCCCATCGAACATGCCCCGGAACCGGGCCGCAGCCAGGCGCGTGCGCCAGAACGCCAACTTGCTTGTCGCATTCGCGCACACGCACAAACTCGGAGAGCAGTGAATTACGCTATCCCGCAAGGATCATTGCCCGACGTCCTAATCCCTTCACTCTTTCGGCCCGCCCGTCCGAACAACACCTGCGAAGGTCGGCTCCAAATCGTCTGGAAATTCATGATTTGCGAACGCATCATGCCCGTGCTACTCCTAGATTAGTGGGACGCTGGATACAGAACCTGGTCTTAGTGGCAGTCGCGGCATTGCTCGCGAACTCCCAATGCCAGGCCCTCTGCCTCGCTTCTGCCGCTCAAATCGCCCCGCAACAAGATCACGCAAGCTGCCATCACTCGTCGCAATCGAAGACGAACGGGGGCAGCCACTGCAATCATCGCCACTCTGACTCGATAAGCACCGAAGCGAGTCCCGATGGAGCGAACTTGGCCGCTCCAGTGCAGCTGTTTGTAGCCGCAATCGGCGCAACTCCGGTCCAACTCAAAGTGGATTGCTCGCTCCTTTCGGCAAGCGAATCCTCACCGCCCGCTAACCCGCTCTTTCTCTCCTTCTCCGTCCTTCGTCTCTGATTCCTTCCCTGCGCTCGAGCCGCAACCACGTACACGTGCGTCCAAATGCGCGCACTGTCCCCTGACCTGAACGCAACAAAGGAATCAAAAGTGAAAGCCCGTCGAACATTCTTCCGCAATGCCTTTGGCCTGGGTGCCGGAATTCTCTCCGCCTCGGAGCTCACCCGTGGCAAGCCAACGGCCGCTCCACCCGTCCTGGTGCAAACGCCCGACGTCAAGGATCTGCCATTCACCACCGATAACGGGGTCAAAGTCTTCCACCTGGTCGCCGAACCAGTCCGCCAGCAGTTGGCGCCCAACAGAACCGTGGACCTCTGGGGCTTCAACGGCAGCGCCCCCGGTCCCACCATCCAAATCACACAAGGCGACCGCGTCCGCATCATTGTGGACAACCATCTTCCCGAACCCACCTCCATGCACTGGCACGGGTTCGAGATCCCGCACAACATGGATGGCGGCCCCGGAATCAGCCAGGATCCTATCGCCCCCGGCGGTCGCTTCACGTATGAATTCACCCTGAACCAGGCCGGCACATTCTTCTACCACTCGCATATGGCAATGCAGGAAATGATGGGCATGCTCGGCGCATTCATCATGCATCCCAAAACGCCGTACACACCTCCCGTGGACAAGGATTTCGTCCTCATGCTGCAGGAATACGCCGTGCTTCCCAACAACCCCGTGCCCAACAGCATGAACATGGAGTTCAACTGGCTCGTCCTGAACGGAAAAGCCGGTCCCGCCACTACGCCGCTCATCGTCCGTCTCGGTGACCGCGTCCGCATTCGCATGATCAACCTCGGCATGGATCACCATCCGATCCATCTGCACGGCCACACTTTCCGCACCACCGGCACCGAAGCCGGCAGAATCCCCGAGGCCGTCTGGATTCCGGGCAATACCGTACTAGTCGGCGTCGCACAGGCGCGCGACATCGAACTCGTCGCGAACAATCCAGGCGACTGGATGCTGCACTGCCATCTGCCCCACCACATGATGAACCAGATGTCCTCGAATGTAGGACCGATGACCCGACGCGGCCCCGGTATGCCGATGGGCGTCGACATGAATCAGGGCATGGGCATGCTGAACGGCTCCCCCGGGGCGCCCACAGGCGAAGACTACGGCCCCAGCCTCGGCCGCGGAATGGGCGTCGGTTCCACCAACGATCAGCCAGTAGCCAACACCCCGCTCTCCGCCGAAAAGGAAGACTCAACCATGCCCGGCATGCAGATGGATCAGGACGTAGCCAAAAACGCGAACCAGGTTCCCGGCTTCCCACAGGACGCTTTCATGGAAGGCCCCATGATGGCAATGGACAAAATGGTCGAGCGTCCTCAAAACTACGGCCTGCGTCCCGGCTGGAGCGGTTTCATGCAGGGGATGATGACCTTCCTCCGCGTTCTTCCGCCTGATCAGTACGACAAAGTCATGCAGCAGATCAACCGCGGCCAGCCGGCGAGCATGCCTGACATGCCCGACATGCCGGGTATGCATCACCCCATGTAAGCGGGCGGAACTCACCATGCGAATTCAACTCACAGCCCTCGCGTTCACGTGCTTCTCACTCGCCGTCGCGCAAACTCCCGCGCCCGACCTGCTCGCCGACGTCAAAGGCCGCCCCGAAATGGCCCTCGACGACTTCACGCAGCTCGCGCTCAAAAACAATCCGACTCTCGGCCAAGCCGAAGCCATCGTGCGCCAATCCGCCGGGCAGGCGCGTCAGGCCGGCCTGTATCCGAACCCTTCAATCGGCTACCAGGGCGAAGAGATCCGCGGCGGCTCTTATCGTGGAGGCAAGCAGGGCGCTTTCGTGCAGCAGACAATCGTCCTGGGCGGCAAGCTGGCACTCCGCCGAAACGTTTACGAACAGCAGCGCCAGGAAGATCAAATAGGCGTATCAGAACAGAAATACCGCGTCCGGAGCGATGTCAGTCAGACTTTCTACTCTGCGCTTGCCGCCCAGGAAGTGGTCAGAGTGCAGGGGCAGCTTCTCTCACTTGCGCTCGACGTCGTCACCACCGCCCATCAACTGGCGAATGTAGGTCAGGCCGATGCTCCTGATGTACTGCAATCCGAAGTGGAAACCGAACAGGCCAAAGTAGATTACGTCGCGGCGCAGCGCAGTTACATCCAGATGTTCCACGTGCTGGCCGCGGTTGCCGGGAAAACCGATCTGCCCATCAGCCCGCTTCGCGGAGATCTCGACCATCCGCCACAAATCGATGCCCGGCAAATCGTCGATCAGATCGTCCGCGACAGTCCATCCGTAAAGCGAGCGCAACAGGACGTTCTGCGCTCCGAAGCCGAGCTCAAGAGTGCAAAGCGCGAGACAGTCCCCGATCTCCAGATCCACGCCGGCGTGCAAAACAACTTCGAGCCTCTCGACGTCGCTCCCAACCAATCAATCGGCGTCCATGCCTTCGTCACGGCCGGAATCAACGTGCCGCTCTTCAACCGCAACCAGGGCAACGTT
>JAOAPP010000832.1 GCA_025462985.1 Bryobacterales bacterium
GCTCTTCCGATCTGGATTTCTTTCGGAAACACAATGCCGACCTTATTTCCCTCCAGGAAAATATCGACACCTCATCCCCCGCCGGACGTTTGTTCTATAACCTATGCGGAGTGTTCGCCCAATGGGAGCGAGAAGAAATTACCGACCGGGTTCGCGCCTCAGTTGCCATTCGAGCAAAACTCGGGAAACCCTTGGGCGGAAAAGCCGCCTTCGGCTACGTCTGGAAAGACAAACATCTGGAGCCAGACCCCCAAGAAGCCCCAGTCCGCAAATTGATTTATGAGCTTTTTTCCGAGCACCGTCGGAAGAAAACTGTCGCTCGCCTCTTAAATGAGCGCGGCTATCGCACTCGCAATGGTGGCAAATGGACCGACACCTCGATTGATCGCCTTATCCGCGACACGACCGCCAAAGGAATTTATCGTGCCAATTACACCGAACGAATCGACGGCAATTCATATAAGATAAAACCGGAGCATGAATGGGTTCTCTCGGAGGTTGAGCCCATCATCACCGATGAACTTTGGAATCGTTGCAATGATCTGCTTGAAGGCCGGAAAACCCGCAACGAGCGGCCAGGGCGGAAGCCTGTGCATCTTTTTGCCGGTCTCGTAATCTGCGAGTGCGGTAAAAAACTTTACGTTCCCTCAAACACGCCCAAATACGTCTGCTTCACCTGCCGCAACAAAATTCCAGTGGCAGATCTCGAAGGTCTATTCCTCGACGAATTGAAGGGCTACCTCCTCTCTCCCGAAAGCGTTGCCGCGTATCTGGACCGGATGAATTCGGCAGGAACAGAAAAAGAGCACCTCATCGAGTCGCTACAAAAAGAACGTGAACGGGTCGGGCACGAGTCCGATTGCACATATCGCCTCTACCTCGATGGAGGGCTTACCACCGATCAATTCAAGGAGCGCTACCAGCCTCTCGATGCGCGCAAGAAACAGATCGAGGAGGAACTTCCCCGCCTGGAAGCCGAGCTCTCCCTCATAAAAATCGACGGCTTGTCGCAAGAAGAGATTATGCGTGAAGCCCTCAATCTTCATGGTCGATGGGAGACCATGGCAGGCAACGAACGTCGTCAGTTGGTTGAGCTCCTAATTCGGACCATCGTCGTTGGGCGCGACGAGGTCACCTTCAATATTTGCTATATTCCCCGAATTGAGGAACTGACAGAAAGGCAACGCACGGTCAGGGATTCATGGCGGCTACCAGCATGAAGTCGGCGGGGAAAGTCATTGTTCCGGCGGCGCGTGAGATAGTAACGTGGCCGTCTTCGAGGGGCTGGCGCAGGACCTCAAGGGTGCTGCGGTGGAACTCGGGGAGTTCGTCTAAAAAGAGGACCCCGTTGTGGGCGATGCTAACTTCTCCAGGACTCGGATTGCTTGAGCCGCCTAACAAGCCGACATCGGAAATAGTGTGGTGGGGAGAGCGGAAGGGGCGCACGGCGACAAAGGCATGCTCGGGATCCATCAAGAGGCCGCAGATGCTGTGAATCTTAGTGGATTCGATCGCTTCAGAAAGGGTCATCGGCGGGATGATGGTGGCGATGCGCTTGGCGATCATCGATTTGCCGGAGCCCGGGGGGCCGATCATCAGAACGTTATGGCCGCCGCTGACGGCGACTTCCACGGCGCGTTTGACATGGTGCTGGCCGCGCACATCGGCAAAGTCGGCCTCGTAGTTCTGGTGGCGCGCGAAGAACTGGTCGAGATCTTCGTGGAGGGGTTGAAGGCTTTGGGCGCCGGTAAGAAACTCGAAGGCTTCCCTCAAGGTGCGCACGCCGAAGACTTCAATGCCCTCAACCATGGCGGCTTCGCGGGCGTTGGCTTCGGGGACGACAACACGGGTGCGGCCGCGGCGGCGCGCTTCCAAGGCGATGGAAAGGACGCCTTTGACGGGACGGACCGCGCCGGTTAGAGCGAGTTCGCCCACAAAACAAAAATGCTCGATGTCAGGGAGGTCGATTTCTTCGCGGACGGCGATCATTCCAAGGGCAATGGGGAGATCGAAACTGGGGCCCTCTTTTTTCACATCGGCGGGCGCCAGATTAATTGTGGTGCGGCTGTGAGGCCATTGGTAGGCGCTGTTGGAGACGGCGGTGGTGACGCGGTCGCGGCTCTCTTTGACGGCGGCATCGGGGAGGCCGACAATGATGATTTTGGGGTCGCCGCCGCGAGCCGCGTTAACTTCGATCTCCACTTCGAAGGCCTCGACGCCGAGGACGGCGGCGGAATAAATTTTGGCCAGCACGAGGGGGAGCCTCGCAGAAGCGTGCAAGGAATCAAAAAAGGATTGAACGTGGTAGGGAAATGCCTGTCGGAGAGAGGCAAATCCTTAACGAGGTTAACCGAAAAACCGCCCCGCGTCTTTCCTCCCCCCAGTTGATGCGTTGTGTACCGGACTCAAGGTCGGAGAAGCTGGGGCGCGCACCGCTCCAAAGCACCCCGGCCAAATTGCATCCGGCCTTCGTAACCCTCATGCAAAATAACTGTTGAATAGAAAGTCAGAGGCACCCAAATGAACTATAAATCTGGCGAAGATTCCGATTCGGGAATCAAGATTTACTTGCGCGAAATTGGTCAGATTCCGCTGCTCACACCAGCACAAGAGATCGACTTGGCAGCGAAAATCAAG
>JAOAPP010000137.1 GCA_025462985.1 Bryobacterales bacterium
TCTGGCCGTGGTTGTCGTCCCAGATTCGGGCACCGAAGGTTTGGTGGGAATCAAAGGCACAATGCAAATCGACATCAGGGAGGGGAAGCACTTCTATGATTTTGAATACTCGATCCAGGATTGAGCCATCGTAGGGCCTAACCAGGCGATGCAGCTAACCGCGCCCCGTTCTGTTTCCCCGCTCAGACTAGCTACAACCTTCAACTCGCAGCCGTGCGCGCTCTCGGGCGCGGTAGCTGATCTTGTGTCTCGTTAGGCCTCAGCCACGCCGTGCCCGTGATCGAACTCAGAACCGAAATACATGCTCCGATTGAGCGCGTCTTCGACCTGTCGCGCAGCGTCGATCTTCATATGGCGTCCACGGCTCAGACGGGCGAGCGCGCCGTCGCTGGGGTTACCAGCGGTCTGATGGCGCTCGGGCAGGAGGTCACCTGGCGCGCTAGACACTTCGGCGTTTGGCAGCATCTCACCAGTCGCATCACCGCTTTTGATCGCCCGGCACACTTCCGGGATTCTTTGGTTGGCGGCATCTTCCAGCGGTTCGATCACGACCATTTCTTCGCGGCTTCCGGCACTGGGACGGTCATGCGCGATGTATTCGACTTTGAGTCACCGCTTGGTATCCTTGGTCGCATCGCAGACAGTCTTTTTCTCGCCCGTTACATGACACGTCTTCTCGCCAGCCGAAACACCCTCATCAAGACGGTAGCAGAGAGCGACCAGTGGCAGGGCTACGTCCAAAAGGCCTAACCTGGCGATGCAGCGAACCGCTGGCCGCTCCGCGTTCTAGCTTCCAATGACTTCCACATTCAACTTGCAGCCACACGGGCCCTCGCCAACGGTCGCTGATCCTGTGTCTCGTTAGGTCTCAGCCTTCGTCCATGTTTGACCTCATTTCGGGATTGAAGCAATTGCCCGGCTACGGGGTCGCCGCCGTCGTCGTGATGCTATTATATGCGGTTCAGTCTGAGGTCCGTTTCGGAAAACGCGCCCGGACCATGCGCACCGGTCCCGCAGATCGGAGGAGCACTCTCGCCGTGTCAGTGTGCGCCGCCATTCCTATACTTGGCTTTGTTCTTGCCATGAAGGCGAACTCGTCCTTTGCCACATTGCTCCCGGAATGGTTCCGAGGTGCAGTGCTGCCTGGTCAACCGGCGATAGGGTGGGCAGGCGTCGTTGTCGCCGCTTGTGGAGTCGGACTGCGCCTTTGGGCAGTATTGAAGCTACGAGAGCGCTACACCAGAACGCTCCTCATCCAGGACGAGCATTCGATCGAGCGCGGAGGCCCCTATCGCTGGCTGCGTCATCCGGGCTATCTCGGATCGTTGCTGGTCCTCAATGGAATCGCGCTCGCCTCCGGTAATTGGATCACGCTCTTGGCTTCTCTAATCGCGACCCTTGCGGCATACACGCATCGGATCAAGGTCGAAGACGAGATGCTGGTGGCAGTGCTTGGCGAGTCTTACGCACAATATCGCCGTGAAGTAAAAGCTCTTATTCCATCATTGCGAGCGGGAGGATTGGCGAAACCACGAACAGAGGCCTAACCATGCGATGGAGCGAACGGCGGACCGCCGTACGCTCCGCTTTTGAGATGACTTCCACACTTCCACCCCGAGCGACGCTCGCCGTCGTCCGCCGTCGCTCATCTTGTTCTCGTTAGGCCGTAAAATGCAGCGCGCGATTTCATTCCCAGTTTTCTTGCTCGGTGGCGCAGCCAGCGCGTTTTTTGCGTTGCGCATGCTCATGTGGGCGGTCTGGGGTGCCCCGACTTACCCCGTGCAATATATCGGTCTGCTTTCGAGTCTTTTGCTCCTTATTTCTGCTTTCGTGTGCTTATTCAAGCCCTTCATCGCGCGGAGACTTGCTACTGCTTCGATCTTGGGCATCGGCACGTTGTACATTCCGGCATCAGTCTCGTTGCTGCCTTCGCCAAACACGATCATTTCACCGATCTCTTACATTCTGCTATTCGGCTATTTCGCACTTCTCGCATTCGGTCTCTTCTTTCCGCGTCCTTGGCGATGGAGCATTCTGCTGTTCGTTGGTTGCTTGTTTTATTAGTGCTGGTTTCGCAGCCACGACTTACTTTCACCGAGCCGAGCAGGGTAAGCTTGACTTCCCTTCCATTGCGTCTTTTCGGTGGACTCCGACTGCTGATCGACTCTACGTCAAATATGACCCTGACGTCTGGATTACGCCTGACGCCCGCCAGCTTCTTACCGAGCATGGCATCACCGGCACCCTCAGCTGGAGCGGAACGCAAGGCCATTCTGCCGGGAGCCGCAGGGTTATTGTTATTTGTAGCTCGCGTATCGCGAGCCCGAAAAAATTACCTCACCCGAAAAAAGGGACTATATTTTACATTTTCGACGGCGCGACGTGGAAGACCGTTCCCGAACAAGCGAGCGTTTACTCAGCCTATGCAACACTTCAGCCTGACGGTATGCTCGAGCAGGTTCTTCCCAGTGGAGGGGCTCAAGGCAGCTCTGCTTTTGCGTGGTAATAATGCCTAACCAGGCGATGCAGCGAACCGCTGGCCGCTTTGCGGCAAGGCTGAAGGATGAATTAAGAATTATGAACCAAAGACGCTCGCCCTCGCCAGCGGTCGCTGATCTTGTGTCTCGTTAGGCCCATGACATATGCCCTGTTGTTTCGGATGTTGCTGTTTAGCGCGATTTTTTCGGTCGCTGCGGGAGACGGTATCGTCGGCATCACTGTGGATCGCGATTTCACGATCGTAAGCGCGGTCTTACCCGAGGGTCCGGCCGCTCAGGCGGGTGTGCATGCAGGAGATCAGATCATCGCTGTGGACGGATATCCTACCGCCGAGATGCGGAACCTGGACGACTTCGCGAAACGAGTCTTGGGCGGCGTAGGTTCCGAGATCGATCTTGAGCTGCTCCACCGTGATTCCAATAAACCCTTCCACATTCGTGTGCGCCGCGTGCCGGCCTTGACTGCCCCGCCGTCGCTGGTGCCGCCCGGTTTCGACGCACATCAGGTGCGAGGTGACATGCAGGGGCCTAACCAGGCGATGGATGGAACCCAGCACTTTGTGAAAGTCCGGGAGCTGCAACATTTTGCTTTCAAAGTGCTGGGTGGATTTTAACGGTGCGAGATGAGGAGTATGATGTTCGCGATCAAAGCCGAGGTTGGGGATCCGCGGGCGGAAAGTTTCGCGTTTAACGCGCAGAAGACGATGTATGGTGGCAAGCACATCACCAAAGGCGATACGATCTTCGTCTTCGCGAGCGAGAACGAAGGCGGTCCAGGTCTCATCGCGAGCGGCGTTGTCACCTCGTCCAAACCGATCGCGAAAATCGGGACGGCCCGGCAAACGCCGCGGGTGAGCATCACCGTCAGACGCACCGCCCTGGCAAAGCGGCGCCTGGGCCGGAGAGAACTCAAACTGTTTTCCAACTGGAACGACGGCCGACCCGAGACCGAGCTCAATTTCAAATACTATCGCCAGGCAACGAACAAGATTGTCGGCATCTCGGCTGAAGCAGCGGCGTTCCTGCGCGGTTTTTTTTAGCCCAGCCGATTTTGCCATGAACACGATATGGCCTAACTAAACGCCGTTGAGAGTCTTTAGATGATCCCCCTCGTTTGACTTCCTCCTACGCGCGAGGCTGCGGCGTGACAAGACGTTGCGACAGGTAATTGAGAGTCCAGCATAGCTCGCCCCCCGCGAGCGGAGCCGCCGCACTGATCTTGTTCTCGTTAGATATAATCTCTCGTCATATGAGGATCCGGTTTGGTATAACGAGGGATGATTGCATTTCCGGCGATCACGCTCCTTGCCAGACACCAAGCAGATTAGAGCATGATCCAAAGCCCTACCGGTTTAATACATGCGATCGCCGCATCGATTGCTCTCGTTGCCGGGCTCTTCGTCTTTGCTCGCCCTAGATCCACCACCTTTCATAGGACGATGGCTTACATTTACGGTGACGTGATGGCCGTCGTCGTTGTTACCGCGTTTTCTATTTATCATCTTACCAAATCATTCAATCTTCTTCATGTTGCGACGATTCTGTCATGTTTTCCTCTCATCATCGGCATCGTAGCAGCTCTTGGCCGACGGCCAAAAGATTGCTGGCTGAGGATTTATTACTATTGGATGAGCTGGTCTTACGTGCTCCTTTGCGCAGCGTTTTTCGCAGAAATCGCGACACGAATCATGATGCCTTATCTCTCATCGCATTTTGAAATAAATTCAGCACTCGTTTATGCGGCGATAGTTGGGTTTACGTCACTTTTCGTGGTCGTGCTCGGCTGGCGCTTGGTTGAACGAAACCGTAGAATTGTCGCTGGCTTTCAAAGCCACGAGCCAACCTGACCCCAACACGGATCAGAACGAGGTGTTACCGATCTAACCGGGCGCTGGCTTCGACACGTAAAAGACGGGGAGCCGACGACCGGGATTGAACCGGTGACCTACGGTTTACGAAACCGTTGCTCTACCAGCTGAGCTACGTCGGCACGTGGCGGCGCCAAGATTGCATCAGCGGATGCATGCAGCAAGAGAAGTCATGTTGGACCGCGAAAGGCGTGTCTCATTGTAGAGGTGGCTCGACAGATGGACCGGACGGTTCGGAGCCCTCCCTACCTGAAGAGGGAGGACTACAGCGGCAGGGCAAACGTTTCGCCGATTTCGCGGAGCGCGATGCGTTCCGGTTGATCCCGCAGCGCTCCTTCAAAGCGTTCGATCGGTTCACGGAACGGTTCGAAGCTGAGCCGGAATGTTTGATGATGGATCGGCATGATGAAACGTGCGCCGGCAGCAGTCGCCATTTGCACCGCTTCCTCGGGATTACAATGCGAACGGATCCACGGGTTGTAACAACCGATCGACATCAGCGCGAGATCGATCGGCCCGAAGCGGCGTAATGTGGCAAAGGATTCGGTGAAAGCGGTATCACCGCCGAACACGATCGTGTGATTATTTCTTTGCAAGACGTATCCGTTGTAACCGCGCTGCGTATCCCGTTGCACCCGTGCTCCCCAGTGTTTCACGCGGAAGGCAGTGACTTCGACGTTGCCCGCCGCCGTTTCGATAACTTTACTTTCTTCCCAGCGCAGCTCCGAGACGTGGCGAAGACGGGTCCAACGCAGTAAATCTTTCGTTCGGAGCGCAGTGATGACTTTGGTGGAGGCATCAAAGTCCGCCTTCGCTTTGCTACGGCGTGACAGGCGATGCAGGGTGCGCAGATCGAAGTGGTCGAAGTGCGCGTGCGAAAGAATGACAAGATCGATCCTTGGCAGTTCACCCACGGTCAGAGCGGGCGCGGTCAGACGCTTTGGGC
>JAOAPP010000193.1 GCA_025462985.1 Bryobacterales bacterium
GTGGATTCGGCACCAATGTCGATAATGTCGGCGCCTTGGTCCTCCAGTTCTAATGCCCGCGCGCAGGCGCGGTCGGGATCGGAGTACTCTCCGCCATCCGAGAAGGAGTCGGGCGTCACATTGAGAATCCCCATCACCACGGTTCGATCACCCAACACGATCTCGCGATCTTTCAATTTCCACTGATAGCGCTTATACATTTCCTGATCTGAGTTTGGCAGAGTTATGCCTGGCGCACACCTGGCGGGAGCTTCTCGCGGGCAAACTCCAGCGCTACAACAACCAACTCGGCCAGAGCAGGGTCGGTACTCTGCAGCAATCTGAAGTGCGAGTCCGACACCTGTGTCGAGCAGTCAGAAATGGGTCCTCCCCATTTGATCCGCGAGGCGTGGAGGAAATCCCGGAACATCTTCTCCGCCATCTCCTCCAACAGGTATTGCAGATGCTTGCCCGAAAGGCCGGTACTTCGTAAGGCCTGCTGCGCTGCTGCATATAATGGAATCGGGAGGGCTGTCGCCAGCAGTTCGGCGGCGAAATAGCACTCCTTTCTTCCGGAGCGGAGTTCAAGCGTCTTTCCATCATTTTTCTCGATCAGCCGCTTCAACTGTCGGGCGGGTTGAGACTCACCTTCGACAATGAACCATCTGCGGCGCGAGCTCGGGACGGGCATGATTGTCGCAGTGGCCGCCCCCTTCTTCCGCAGCGGGTCGAGGGCTTGGCTCGAGACCCAGCTCTCGCAAAGAACAACAGAAAGCGACTCGAACTCCAGCTCCGCCGAGCACAGATCTTCTACCACGCGCTCAAGTGCGGCGTCCGGCACGCGGATGAGAATCAGGTGAGATTCGATCAGCTCACTATATTCGGCCACGGCGTAACCGGCGCGCAGAAAGTTGGATAACCGTCTGGCCACCCTGGTCGCTGTCGACTTGATTGGCCCGATGTCTTCCGCGAGTCTTGGCAGGCGCAAGATGACGGACTTTGTCGAATTCCCCTCAACGACCAGGCCGACTGGCGACTGCTTCTTCATAGATGCCACCCGCTTTCAAGGCTTTGACGCGGTCGCGAAACTGAGCCGCCTTTTCAAAGTCGAAAATTTTGGCTGCTTCACGCATCTTGAGTTCCATCTCCGCGATGAGCGCGTCGCGATCCTCGGGAGTCAGCACCATGTCCGTGGCCGGTTCCAGATCAAGGGGCACGGTGACATAATCACCCTCCGCCACGGCAATCAGGGTCATATCGATTGGCTTGATTATGCTTTGCGGAGTGATGTTGTTGGCTTCGTTATAGGCATGCTGCAGAGCCCGTCTGCGCTCCGTTTCGCGCATTGCACGCTGCATGCTTTCCGTGATGACGTCGGCGTACAGTATCGCCCGGCCGTACAGGTTCCGGGCCGCACGCCCGATGGTCTGAATCAGGGAGCCGCTCGACCGCAGGAAGCCCTCTTTGTCGGCGTCGAGGATCGATACCAGAGACACCTCTGGCAAATCCAGCCCCTCCCGAAGAAGATTCACTCCGATTAGGACGTCGTATGCACCGCGGCGCAGATCGCGAAGGATTTTGATGCGGTCCAGGGTGCTGACTTCCGAATGCAGATACGCGCATTTGACACCGACTTCCGAATAGTATTCGGCCAGGTTCTCCGCCATCCGCTTCGTCAGGGTGGTCACCAGGACCCGTTCGTTTCGCTCGGAGCGGAGCCGAATTTCGTTCAGCAGGTCGTCCACTTGTCCCTTGATGGGGCGGACCTCAATGATCGGGTCGATCAGACCGGTAGGCCGGATCACCTGTTCGATAACCACTCCGGCGGACTTGGTCAGTTCATACGGGCCGGGTGTTGCCGAAACATAAACAATCTGATTCACCCGCTTTTCGAACTCCTCGAACATCAGCGGCCGGTTATCGCGAGCGCTGGGAAGCCGAAAGCCGTACTCCACCAGGACGTTCTTCCGCGAGCGATCGCCATGGAACATTCCCTGCAGTTGCGGTACCGTCTGGTGGCTCTCGTCAATAAAAAGCAGAGCATCGTTTGGCAGGTAATCGAGCAGGGTTGGCGGAGCCTCGCCGGGTAATCTTCCGGAAAAGTGCCGCGAGTAGTTCTCGATGCCGTGGCAGAAGCCGATCTGCTTGATCATCTCCAGATCAAACATGGTCCGCTGGTAGAGCCGCTGCGCTTCAATCAGCTTCCCTGCGCCCTCCAACTCTTTGTGCCACCACTGCAGCTCATTTTCGATGCTTTTCATCGCCTGTTCGCGTGTGGGAGCATCCATGACGTAGTGCGTTTTCGGATAGATCGGCAACCTCAGATACGTCTGCTTGACCTGCCCGAGCAGTGGGTCGATCTGGCTCAGCGATTCGATCTCGTCGCCCCAGAACTCAATTCGATACGCATTGTCGTCGTAGGTGGGATAAAGCTCTACAACGTCGCCACGCACGCGAAAAGTGCCGCGCCGGAAATCGTGATCGTTGCGGTCATACAGAATCTCCACCAGACGCTGAAGCAGCTCCTTGCGGGTGATACGCTGCCCCTTTTCAAGCATCAGCAGCATTCCATAGTAAGCTTCCGGTGAACCAAGACCGTAGATGCAGCTAACGCTCGCGATAATGATGCAATCCCGATTCTCGAAAAGGGAGCGGGTCGCTGACAAGCGCAGCTTGTCCAGCTCGTCGTTGATCGTCGATTCCTTCTCGATATAAACATCGCCCGATGGAATGTATGCTTCCGGCTGGTAATAATCGTAATAGCTGACGAAGTACTCGACCGCATTATTCGGAAAGAACGACTTAAACTCGTGATAGAGTTGCGCGGCAAGGGTTTTGTTGTGCGCCAGCACTAGTGCGGGGCGCTCGCAAGCCTCAATTACCTTGGCGATGGTGAACGTTTTGCCAGACCCCGTCACTCCAAGCAGAACCTGATGCTGCTCTCCGTCGGAAATGCCTCGCGTCAATTGGTCGATCGCAGCGGCCTGGTCGCCGCGCGGCTGATAATCGATGCCAAGTTTGTACGACACGTCCACAAGTATAAAGAAGCCGAGCTCCATCCCGATCTCGGGCTGGCTTAAACCTGCTGAAATTTGCTGTTTGGAGGTCGGTAGCTGTTATCCTGCGAATGGTGGCGAAGGGGCGCGCCTTTTCGATACAATACATTCGCCCTGGGATGGGTAACAGAGTTATGTCTGGCTGGCCATTTCTCCTTTCCGGAATGACGAGGGACAGCTTATAAGCGCCTCGGATGTGGCTCACGACGTGACGGTGCGTGTCACCTTGGAGCGCGCGATAGCTCAACTCGCGGCCATAACAGATTCATCGGAAGACGCGATCATCAGCAAGTCGCTTGACGGGCTGATTCAGACCTGGAATGCCGGCGCTGAGCGCCTGTATGGCTACACCGCGGCCGAAGTTGTCGGTCGTCCCATGCACAGCCTGCTTCCAAAGAGTCTGCTGGAGGAAGAACGCGAGATTCTTGAAAGGATTCGCGAAGGCGAGCGAATCACTCGCTTCGAGACGGTACGTGTCCACAAGAATGGCCGGGCGATCCCGGTCTCGCTCAACCTTTCACCTATCCGGACAGCCGAAGGGGAGATCGTTGGCGTTTCTCACATCGCGCGAGACATTTCAGAGCCCTTGCTGCTGAAAGACAAGCTGCAGCTGTCGCAAAAAATGGAGGCGGTGGGACGCCTTGCCGGGGGCGTCGCGCACGACTTCAACAACCTTCTGACCATCATCAACGGGTATGCGGCGATGCTGCAGAGCAGTCTTGGCGACGAGCCGGATCGGTCGGAAATGCTGGACGAAATCATGCACGCCGCGCAGCGCGCCACTGACCTGACACGGCAGCTTCTCGCGTTCAGCAGACGTCAGGCAGTAAAACTGCGCCCCCTGGACCTGAATGAGCTGGTTTCGAAGATGGAAGCGATGCTGCGGCGTCTCATCGGAGAAGATATCCGCATTGAAACGCATTTGGGAGGAGATCTTTGCCCAGTGCAAGCCGATCCCGGACAGATCAGCCAGATTCTGATGAACCTCACCGCCAACGCGCGCGATGCCATGCCGGGCGGAGGCAAAATTGTCATTCACACGGCTAACTGGATTGTCGAGAAGGACCGCTTTCATACCCAGCTGGGATTTACTCCGGGGCGTTATGTGAGGCTCTCTTTCACCGACACGGGTGAGGGCATGGATGCCGAAACCTGCCGGCACATCTTCGAGCCGTTCTTCACAACGAAGGAGGTGGGGAAGGGCACAGGGCTGGGGCTGTCGACGGTCTACGGGATCGTAAAGCAGGCTGGAGGCCAGGTATCCGTGTACAGTCAGCCGGGATGCGGGACTACGCTTGCGATATACCTGCCATGCTCTCCGCTGGATCCAGCTCTGCCGGAGCCCTCCGTTCCGATGCCAAAAAAGGGAAGCGAGACCGTATTGCTCGTGGAGGATGAGCCAGCGCTTCGCAAACTCGCCCAGTCGATTTTGAGCGGAAACGGGTACGCCGTTCTGGCCGCATCTACGCCGGAAGAGGCGGTGGCGTTCGCGCGGGGCTATGCAGGCGAGATCCAGCTGCTGCTCACCGACATCGTGATGCCCGGAATGAACGGCCAGGCCCTATCGTCCGAGGTGAATCTGCACCGGCCGGATATCCGGAACATCTTCATGTCGGGCTATACGGAGCATGCCACGCTTCAGCGAATTTTGACTGAGCCCGGCGCGGCGTTTCTTCAGAAACCGTTCACTCCGATTCAACTACTGCAAAAGGTCCGCGACGCGCTTGACGGTTAGCTCTTGCGATTCGGTCACCGGGAACCGACCGTTAACGCGCCGTCTGCGTCGCCCCTTTGCATTCTGGTCTGTACCAATGAGACAAGGTCTCCGATGAGGAACGGTTTCTGGAGGACCGGAACGTCGCTTCCCAATCCGCTTTCCTCATTAACACTCATTTCACCGCCGCCGGTCATCAGAATGAGTTGGAGGGAGGGACGCGTTGCGCGCAGGCGTTTGCTCAGCGCCAAGCCGTCCATGCCGGGAAGCATATAGTCGACCAGAGCGAGCGCAATAGGTTGCTCTTCACAGCACCGCACCGCCGCTTCCGCAGACGCAGCAGTTCTTACTTCCCACCGCTCGCTTTTTAAAACGTTCTTCAGATACTTCAGCAGTTCGGCATTGTCGTCGACGATCAGTAAGGCGGGTTTTTCCGCCGGCGAAACAGCGTGCTCCGCCAATCGAACCTGTAAATCGATCTTCTCGTTGCCCGCATCCACACCGGCAATTACTGTTGAACCTGGCGGGACGAGATTTTCCGCCACCATTGTCGCCAGCGGCTGGGTGAGGAACCGATACACGACACGCTTCAGCTCCCGCGCCCCATACTGAACGCTCACGCCGCGGCCGAGCAGGAAGTCTCGCGCCGATTGCGTGACCTCGATCGAGAAGCAGCGCGGCCCCAGGCGGCTATTCACGTGGTGCTGCAGTTCATCGATCTGATGCTCCAGGATCTTGGCGATCGCCGCCTCGCTCAACGGTTGATAGGTAATCACCGCATCGATGCGGTTGACGAACTCCGGCGAAAACATCTTCTTGACGGCGGCCAGAGCGATGCTCTCCAGTTTCCCCGCCAACTCCTGGGCTCGCTCCGCGTGATCCGGCTGTCCGCCGAATCCGAACGTCGGCGTCATTTCACGCATCATCTCGCGAGCCCCAAGATTGCTTGTCAAAAAGATCAGGCTCTTATCGAAGTTGACGGTGGTGTTGTCGCCGAGGGTTAACCGGCCCTTGTCGAGAAGCCCGAGCAGCAGGCGGGCGAGCGACGGCGCCGCCTTCTCAATCTCGTCGAAGAGCACCAACGAGATATCACAATCCGGCGTGATGGATTCGGCCAACTTTTGTTTCGAGAGCGCAGGAACTGTCTCGCGGTGTCCCAGGTAGCCTGGAGGCGAGCCGATCAGCTTCGCCACTTCATGGTCGAGTTGATACTCGCCGCAATCAATTCTCAGATAGCGCTGTGCATTCCCATGCAAGGCCTCCGCCAGCACTTCGACAGTGCGCGTTTTTCCAGTTCCGGTCGGCCCGAGCAGAAGGAAGACGCCGATAGGGCGGTGCTCCGATGTGAGCCCAGCCTTGTAGGTCTGGATAAATGGAATGATGCGCTCGGCCGTGCTGGGCTGGCCGACGATTTTTCCCTCGAAGTATTCCAACAGGTCGGAACTTGTGGTCGGCCGCGGTGTTTCTTCCATGCAGTCTCCTTAAGGGTTCCTCTGTACCTGATCTGAGAGAAACTAGCTCTCAAACTGCGGACAGATGCAACAAGAAAACGCCAGACAAGGCGAGCGTCGGAGAGTGGACATCTGCATCTCCCCATCAAAGCTGTTTTGAATGTAGTCTACCCCTCGTTAATAGTGAATGCAAGGGAACCCTGCTTTTAGACGCTACAAAACACGAGGGCAGCTATCTGAACTGGGATAGGGTCGCGAATGTCTGTTTGATGCCGTCTTCAAGACTGGTGAACGGCAGATTACATCCCAGTTTTCGGAGTTCCGTCAGATCCGCCTCCGTGAAGTGCTGATAACGCCCTTCGAGATCCTTTGGAAACGGCATGAACTCAATCTCCGCCTCTCCATGCACTGCCATCAGAGCTTTGGATACATCAAGAAAGGTGCGGCTCTGGCCGGACCCCGCGTTGGCGATCCCGCGAAACTTCTTTCCGGCATTTGCAGCATATGGACCTACCCCGGCGAAGAACATGTTGAGTCTTGCCAGATCCCGTACAAAGACAAAGTCGCGCCGTTGTTCGCCATCGCCGAACTCGCCGGAACCCTCAAACAGCCGCACTTTGCCGGTTTCTTTGATCTGCTTGGTGAAGTGATGCATCACCGACGCCATGCGGCCTTTGTGCTGTTCACGCGGACCGTAAACATTGAAATACCGAAGTCCGACCGCAGTGATCGGTACTCGTTCGCGCGCGATCTCATTGCGCAGGTAATTGTCGAACGCCAGTTTAGAAAAGCCGTAAACGTTCAGCGGCTTCTCGTTATCGAGAGTCGGCGTAAACTTGCCGCGACCACTTAAGCCATAGACGGCTGCAGTGGATGCGTACACCAGGGGGGCGTTCATGCGAATGGCGTAGCGAAGCACTTCTTTCGAGTACTCGCAGTTGTTATCCATCATGTAAACGCCATCGTCCTCGAGCGTGTTGGAGCATGCGCCCTGATGGTAGATGGCATCTACTTTCGACAGGCCAATGCTGTTGTCAGAAATCAGCTTTCGGAATTGCTGCTTATCTAGATAATCGACAAACTGCGCTCCATGCAGGTTGAGAAACTTGGCCGGGCTCTTCAGGTTGTCGACCACCAGAATCTCAGTGATGCCGTTCTGATTCAGTTCGTGAACGAGATTGCTCCCGATAAAACCGGCGCCGCCTGTAACAATGTGCATTGTTGTTGGTTTGTTTAGCCTTTCAAATTCTGCGCCCTGCAGTGCGGGCTTCGAGGCACGCATCACGGCCTGGTACATCTCGTCAACTGAGATGGACGTGAGGCACTTTTTCGCCTGGACGGTGCAGGTTTCCAGATTGCATCCAAAGCAGTCCACCTTGTGATATACGATCTGGTTATCCGTGCCGGCTGGGTACCATATGCCAGGTTTCCCACGAGCCGAGAAT
>JAOAPP010000199.1 GCA_025462985.1 Bryobacterales bacterium
CCGGAGATGGAGGCTCTCGTATAGGCCTCGTAGGAAAAGGTGTTATTCACGCCAGCGACCACGGAGCAACTGCCGTTATAAACTGTTTCCGAAAAGCCGGGCTGCGAGCATGTCACCATCGCCGTCCCATAAATGCTTGCCGCAGACACGGAAAGAAAGGAAATTAGAAGCGAGAGCCTCGTCAACATTGCTGTGGATTTCACAGTAACATTTAACCTAATAACTTGAAAGACGGTACTAAGACAGCTTTAATCGGGGTGCTTGCCCGAACTGAAATAAGGTTGTTATCTGCAGGACTGGTCAAGCATTAAATTTACTTAGTGCTGTGACTGCGTCTTTCCGTCAGGCAAAATGTAGCGTATAGCTCGTGCTGGCGTTCAGATCGCAGGAAACTTCCTGAGCGTTTTCGTTCTGCCACCGAAGTGTCTGTCCTTGTGGGGCGCGGAACTTGTAGCGGCCAGTGGCTGTGGGACGAACTGTACACTCGACAGCTTTGCCACCATCCCAGCGAAGATCGATTTCGAGCCCGCCCCGGGCACGCAAGCCTCTGACTTCCCCTCCGGGCCATGCGGACGGCAAGGCCGGGAGCAGATCGATGGAAGGGCCGTGGCTCTGGAGGAGCATTTCAGCGATGGCTGCGGTTGTGCCAAAGTTCCCGTCAATTTGGAAGATCGGGGACGGGTTAGCAGGGTGGGTGTCGAATAGGTTGATATTGGTGCTGTGCAGCATCAGCATTGAGAGAGATTCCCAGGCTTTCGCGCCGTCGCCGAGTCGGGCCCAGAAGCTGATTGCCCAGGCGCGGCTCCATCCGGTGTAAGCGCCGCCGTGCGCCAGTCGACGCTCCAGAGAGACGCGGGCAGCTTTTGCTAATTCGGGGGTCGAGCGGGGGGTAATCTGGTTGCCTGGATAAAGAGGATACAGGTGCGACATGTGTCGCTGCCCGGGCGTGCTCTCCTCGAAATCGATCGCCCACTCCTGTAACTGGCCGTATTTTCCAATGTTGTACGGCGGGAGGCGATCGCTCGCTCTCTGGAGTTTCGCCGCAAACTCAGCATCGATTCCCAGTTCCCTGGCGGAAGCGGCACAGTTGCCGAAGAGTTCCCGGATGAGGGCCAGATCCATCGTGCAACCGGCGCTGGTCATAGCGGGCTTCCCGTCTGGTGCCAGAAAATCGTTTTCGGTGGATTCCGAGGGGCAGGTGGTGAGGTGACCTTTGCCGTCCTCAATGAGCCATGCCAGACAAAATTCCGCAGACCCTTTCATCAGCGGATAAGCTCGCGTCTTCAGGAATTCGCGGTCCCGAGTGAACAAGTAGTGTTCGTAAAGGTGTTGGCAGAGCCAGGGACCGCTCATGTTCCAGTTCGCCCAGGTCGGTTGTCCCACTCCCTCGCCAACTGGGTTGGAGGCCCGCCAGAGATCGATGTTGTGATGGGAGACCCAGCCGGGAAGCCCATAGGTTTCTTCCGCAGTCCGCGCCCCGGTCTTGCTCAGGTCACTGATGAACTCAAAGAGGGGAGCGGCACATTCCGTCAAATTGCAGGTTTCTGCCGGCCAGTAGTTCATCTGGACGTTGATATTAGCGGTCCAGTTCGAACTCCAGGGAGGTGTGACTTGATCATTCCAGATGCCTTGCAGGTTGGCGGGCTGCGTTCCCTGACGCGAACTGCTGATGAGGAGATAGCGGCCGTACTGGAAATAAAGTGCGAGCAGAGAAGGATCGGGCGATGTCGCGAAGCTTTTCAGCCGTACGTCGGTCGGCTTGTTTCCGGCAACTGGCGAGGCTAGCGACAAGGAGACTCGGCGGAAGAGAGCCTGGTGGTCTTTGATGTGCCGGTCGCGCAAGAGATGCAGCGGCACTTTGGCGGACTTCTCCAGTTGAGTGGTGGCGGTCGCGACGACTTGATCGATGGGGGTATCAGGTGTTTGTGTGAGTCCGCGGAATCCCGTTGCGATAGTCAGAAGAATGATGAGTGAGTTTGCTCCCTTGACGACGAGCTTGTTGCCTTCTGCGCTCAGCGCGCCTCCGTCGATGTTCGTGTCCAGCACGGCGGCGAAGAACATGCCATCGCCGGGCGCCTCCGATAGGGTAACCGGAGTTTCGCTTTTCGGGTGCCCCGCGCCCGCGATGTGGGCTGCTGCCTTGCCGGTGAGAACCAGCCGGTTCTTTCCAGAAGGCTTCACTGATTTTTGAAGTTCGGCGTCGAGGGAAACTGAACAGTGAATCTGCCCGGGCTTGCTGGCTGTGAGGTGCACGACCAAAACCTGCTCCGGCGCGGAAACGAATGCCGTCCTTTCGAAGTTCACGTCACCGATTTGGTAGGAAGTGGTGGCACACGCGGTATCCAGGTCAAGTTCCCGGCGATACCCCGTCGCTTTACCCGCGCCCAGGAATTCGATGCGGAGATTACCGGCCGGCTGATAGGATTCTGCGAAGCGACCCTGCATCTTGCTGCAGAGTTGGTCGGCTAAGTGGTAGTTCCCCTGTTCCAGGACTGCCTTGCGAATGGGATCTAAATACTTCGGCGCATCTGGATTGTTGCCATCCGTTGGCTTTCCGGACCACAGAGTGTCTTCATTGATCTGCAGGACTTCGCCAGTGGGGCTGCCGTGCGCATCTCCACCAAAGACCATGGCGCCCAGGCGCCCATTTCCGATGGGAAGCGCATCTACCCACTGCGCCGCAGGCGCTTCGTACCAGAGCTTCAGATCCGACGCCGAAGGCTGTTCAGCTTGTCGTGAAAGCAGGGGAGAACTCGAGGCGGCGATTGCCGTTGCGGCAAGGAAACTGCGGCGAGTGCATGTGCTCGATTTGGACATTGATTCAATCAGGGCTGCGAAGATTGGAAGACGAGAGAAACCGTGTCAAGCGTGACGCCCAGTGGCGCCGCCCGTTCCGCTGGGGAACCGGGCGTTACCGTCATGATCATATCGCTTGATCGCTCCAGCTTTACGGAACCGGCGGTTGCAGGCCCGTGATCGTCGCCGTAGACATTGGCTTTGATGATCCGGCCGCCAATGCTGATATCGAGAACTCTCGCGAATTTGCCCGGCTGATGGAGGAGTTCGATCTTGTAAGTGCCCGGACGGTCGATCGCGACATGCCACTCCTGTTTGCGGATGGTCGGCGGATCAGAGTAGCCTTCCCCATTGGCGTTGTAGAACAAGTTCGCAGAGCGGGTGGTCAGGCGGATTACGCCATCGGTGCCGGCGTGGGTCGCTGGCTGCTCGACCTTCAATGGGCCCTCGAAGTCGACCGCGATCACCGGGATGAAGGTCTGGGCGGGCTTCAGAGAGATGACGTTCGCGCCGAGGATGGGCAGCGTCGATCCCTGATCATCACCTAACAGCCGAGCTCGCTGAATCCGATTCTTGAAACCGGGCAGAGCAATCCGCCCGCTTTGAGGGGGATGCTCAACGAAGAGAAACAGCCGATTATCCTTGACGGTCGCATAGCCAAAATCCAGCTCGCGAAAGGGCTGCGGCCTGACGCCGTAGATCGCTTCACCGTTTTGCTGGAGCCATCGACCGATGCCTCGCAACACGTCGGCCTCATACGGGACAACCGAGCCATCCCCACGCGGGCCGATGTTCAGGATGTAGTTTCCGCCCCGGCTCGCGACTTTGATGAGCCGAAGAACGTGCTCTCGCGTTTTTGCTTCGAGGTTGGTCCGCTTTTCCCAGGATCGATATCCCCAGGTGTCCGCGAAGATGGACGCCGGCGATTCCCAGGGTTCGTCCAGGATGTAGTCGGGCACGGCGTCATCGCCCATTTCACTGAAGTCGCCTTCGTTGTTCCAGACGCGGCCGCTGATCATAGCCTCGGGCTGCGCGCGATGAACAGTCTGTGCGAAATGGCGGCTTTGCAGCTTGGTCGGATGACCCATGTCGAACCAGATCTCAGAGAGGGGCCCGTAGCCGGTGGTCAGCTCTTTCAGTTGAGCGACATTGAACTCTTCGTGTTCATGTGAGAGCGGGTTGTCATTACGCCTGTCCGGAATGTCGCCGAAATGCCAGTCGATCGTGGAGTAGTAGACGCCAAATGGCATGTGACGGCGCGCGCAAGCCTCCGCCAGGCCTTTCACGATGTCCCTTTTATAAGGCGAAGCGTTCACAACATTGTATGGCGATTGCTTTGTGGCAAACAGGCTGAAGCCGTCGTGGTGCTTGGACGTGATGACGATGAATTTCATTCCGGCATCGATCCCGAGTTCGACAACGGCGTCGGGATTCCAGTTGACCGGATTGAAGCTCGAAGCGAGCCGGGCATAGTCTGGCTCTGGAATATGCGCGTCAGATTGAATCTGTTCGCTGTAGTTGCCGGAGTATTGACGGCCCTTCCAGACGCCTCCCAGTTCCGAGTAGAGACCGAAGTGGATGAACATTCCGAACTTTCGGCTTTGCCACTCGCGAATCGTTTCAGGACCGGGTCGACCCGGCTCGCGGTCGGTCGCAAGAGGGGCTGCACCAACCACGGATAGAAGAATGAGGGCAAGTAGAACCGAAGGAGTGAATCGCAGACGAAAAAATCCTGGTACTTTTCGGTGTCGCAACACGTAGCATTTTATCCACACTCACATCCATGTAGTAGCGTGGCAATCACACCGGCTTCTACGGTCCGGCGCTCGGACTCGTCGTATCTGTTGCGCGTCACAAGTGCTGTGGCCATAGTTGCCGGACTTTATTTCGGCAAAGAGCTACTCGTTCCGTTTGCTCTCGCGTTGCTGCTTAGTTTTCTTTTGTCCAGTCCGGTGGGATGGCTGCAGCGGCTTGGACTAAAGAAAGGGGCAGCGGTATCGCTGGTGCTGGCGGCGACTTGCGGAATTGCTATGGGATTGGCGTGGCTGGGCCTGCTGGAATTGGCCGGGATCGTGACCAGCCTTCCGCAATACCACGCCAACATGATGCACAAGCTAGAGTCGTTTCGGAACCCGGCTGGATTCGGACTCACCAAGCTCTTCGAGAGCATTCAGGACCTTAAGAGTGTCACAGCCTCCAGCCGCCAGCCGGCGGCCAATCCGGTGCCGGTTCGGGTGATGGGGCCGGCCGAGAGCATTTCTTCTGTGAGTTTTTTCGGAACGTCGCTGCTGACGGGTATCGCTTCTGCATTCGCTGTTGCAATTTTGACGCTCTTTCTGCTGCTGAATCGCGAGCAGCTTCGGAACCGCCTTCTTCGGTTGATGGGGCAAGGCCGCCTGCTGGCGATGACAACGGCGATCGACGACGCAGCGCACCGGGTGAGCCGATATCTTCTGACGCAGTCCGTCGTGAATAGTACCTTCGGGATTTTGTGGGGCTTGGGTCTGTTCGCGGTCGGCGTTCCATACGCTCCCTTCTGGGGTGTCGCGGCGGCCATGCTGAGATTCATTCCCTATATAGGAACGTTTGTCGCCGGCCTGTGCCCGGTTCTCCTTGCATCAATCGCACTCACCGGATGGAGGCGACCCCTGATCGCGGCGGCGCTTTATTGCACGCTGGAAGGACTGGTGTCATCCATCGTGGAGCCCTGGCTGTATGCCACGCGAACCGGAATCTCGTCGCTGGCAATCCTGCTGTCGGCGGCGTTTTGGACCTTGCTTTGGGGACCAATCGGATTGA
>JAOAPP010000206.1 GCA_025462985.1 Bryobacterales bacterium
ATCCGCGAATGGGAGTCACAACATACCGGCTCACAAATATCCAACGGGCCGAACCGCCGGCGAGTCTCTTCGAGATTCCGGCCGAATACACCATCAAAGACCAGCCTGCAAACACGTTTTTCTTCAAAACGAAAAAAGATCAATAGGCTGCAGGCGAATTTCTCAATCCAGGTCGAACGGGCGCTTGGGTGGAGCGCCCGTCTTATCTTCTTTAGCCTGCTTCAGCAGTTCCTCAAACTTCTTCTCTCGGACCTTGTCCGCGTTCAAATGCGACGCGAAGCTTTTCTCAAAGACGTCACTGCGGCGGTCGGCCTCGCCCTTGAGCTGCTGTACTGCCGTGTGCAAATCTTCGATGAGCGGCTTCTTCTCCGGCTCATGGTGATGAATGACTGCCCTGGTTTCCGGATCAATTCGCAACGTGGCGCCGCAGCAGGGACACGCTACTTCTATGAGCTGATTCGCCATTTGGGCCATATCGGAATCGTATCGCAACCGCCGGCTGCTATTCTCACAATGCCTGCTAATGGAGTTCGTCCTCGATTGGATTGTGCAGTACGGGTATGTCGGGCTGTTCGCTTTAATGATGTTTGGCATCGCAGGGCTTCCGATACCGGACGAGACCTTGCTGATGTTCTCCGGATACCTCATCTCAAAGGGACGCCTGAACCCGCTTCTCGCGTATGCGTTCAGCCTGGCGGGCAGTGTGTCGGGCATCTCTTTGAGCTACGTCCTGGGCCGCTTTGTGGGGCAGCCGGTGCTGTTTCGCTACGGGCGTTATGTCGGTATCACACCGGCGCATCTGGAGCGGGTGCGTAGTTGGTATGGACGGACTGGCGAATGGCTGCTGACCTTCGGGTATTTCATTCCTGGAGTCCGCCATTTCACGGCTCTAGTGGCCGGCATGTCGCGTCTGGATTATCGGGTCTTCGCACTCTTTGCTTATTCCGGAGCGGCCATTTGGGTCGCGACATTCCTGGGCATCGGCTACTTTGTCGGGGACAAATGGAAGGTCGCCATCGAGCTAGTGCATCGGTACACACTCCTTTCCGTTGTGCTGCTGGTCGTCGTGATCACCGTTGGATTGTGGATTCGCTCGAAAATCCGCAAGCGACCGCTATCCTGAAACCAGAGTGCGCTTTTCTCTTCCGGTCCTATGCGTGGTGTTCTGCGCCAGTTCGTATTCCGCAGTTCCAAGTACCTGCTCTGCTCCCGATCCTCGATTGCTGATGCGCCTGAAGCGGACAATCGTTCCGGCAGAATTGCGCGGCGATCTGTCCTTTCTCGCTTCTGACGAGCTGAAAGGGCGATTCACTCCATCGCCGGGTCTGAACATAGCCGCGGAGTTCATTGCTTCCCGATTTCGGGGGGCGGGGCTGCAGCCTGGGGGCGAGCTCGATGGTTTTTTTCAGGAAGCCGCGATTGAAAATCGCCGAGCCAAGCTGCCGGACTCCACTACGCCCGCCGCCGCGATCGCTCGAAACGTTATTGCGATTCTTCCTGGCTCGGACCCAAAGCTCCGCGATACGTACGTGCTGCTCACGGCGCATTACGACCATATCGGGACCACCGAGACTGCCGGAAAGGAAGCGGGGGATCACCCTTCGCCGGACAGCTCCGACTTGATTTACAACGGCGCGAATGACGATGGAAGCGGCACTGTGTCGGTTATCGCTGTTGCGCGGGCGCTCGCGGCTCGAAGAGTTCGGCCCAAGCGCAGCATCGTGTTCGTTCTTTTCTTCGGAGAGGAGCTTGGCCTGCGCGGCTCGGAATTCTATGCCGAGCATTCACTGATACCGCTTTCGAAAATGGTCGCGGAGTTAAACCTTGAACAGGTCGGCCGCACCGATTCCTCCGAGGGGCCAGAAATCGCCAGGGTGAGCCTTACGGGCACCGGATATTCCAGTTTGCCGTCCTATGTGCGATGCGCGGCGTCCACGACGGGCGTGGTTACTTACGTCGACCGAGGGAATGACGATTACTTCGTCCGCAGCGATAATGCTGTTTTCGCCAAGCACGGCATTCCAGCGCACACTCTCTGCGTTGCTTTCGATTATCCCGATTATCACCGTGTCGGCGACGAATGGCAGAAGATCGACTACGACAATATGGCGAAGGTGGATCGCACCGTTGCGCTAGCGGTTTTCAATCTTGCCAATAGTGTGAACGCTCCGCACTGGAATGCTGCGAATCCGAAAGCCGCTCCGTTCATGCATCCGCTTTCGCAGACTACGTCTCGCTAGCTTCGCTTGGCCCACTCTGCTTCAAACCGATCGCGGGTCACGAATGACTTTTGCGTGCCGATGGTCAATGTCGACAGGGCCGCATAAAGATTGGCGCGCGACATCGCATCACTCTCGCTTCGCCCCTCGGCCAGGAAACATGCGAGGCTGCCGATAAAGGCATCTCCGGCGCCAGTGGAATCCACGGCCGTTACTTCGAAGGCGGGAACTTGCGTGATCTTCTGCGGCGCCGCGTGCAGTGAGCCGTTCGCGCCCAGGGTTATGATCACCTGACGCAATCCCTTGTCGAGCAGGAACCGGGCGCATGCATCGACCTCGGCGGAATCGCTCATGGGCAAGCCCGTCATCGTTTCTGCTTCCGTTTCGTTTGGAATGACGAAGTCCGCCGCCTTGAGCCGGTCGAAGTCGAGGACATGCCCCGGCGCGGGATTGAGCATAGGACGTACGCCGAGACTGCGCGCCAGTTCCAGTGTGTGAAAGACGGTTGCGAGCGGGATCTCGAGCTGCGCGATCACAAAATCAGCTTCTCGAATCACATCCGCTGCCGCATCGACGTCCGATGGCGAGAGACGATCATTCGCGCCCTTCACCACCAGAATCCGGTTCTGTCCGGCGCTGTCCACAAAGATCGGCGCTACGCCGCTGGACACTCCCGGCGTGATCAAGACATGCCTGGTTTCAATTCCAGCCGAGACGAAGTTGTCGAGCGTTGCCTGCCCGAAAAGGTCATCGCCGATGCGGGCGATCATCGTGACTTCAGCTCCGCATCGGCGCGCCGCAAAGGCCTGATTCGCCCCCTTCCCTCCGAAACCGAGATGAAAATCTTTCCCAAAAATCGTTTCGCCAGGGCGGGGAAATTGATCCGTGAACGTCGTGAGATCCACGTTGGCGCTTCCTACCACAACCACGCGAGGAGAACGGCTCATAGTTTGCCTTCCCAGAGTAATTCAGAGCGCGTGTGATAGCTCTACAATGATGCGATTCGCGCACTGCACTCTTCTGCTTCTCCTCACTGCCTCGTCCACGCTCCTCATGTCACAAAGCGCTAATTACCAGATCCCCCTGCCCGAACGAGTCCCGCTGTGGCCTCAAGGCGCTCCCGGGGCAGAGGGAAGTGGGGAAGAAGATACACCTACGCTGACCATTTATCCCATTGGAGGTCCGCAGAAAGTGAAGACCGGCGTGGTTGTGTTTCCGGGCGGCGGCTATGCGCACCTGGCGGTTGATCATGAAGGCGCTCAGATCGCTTCATGGCTGAACAGCTACGGTATTAGCGCCTTTGTCCTGCGATATCGTTTGGGCCCGAAGTATCACCATCCGGTGGAACTCGGGGACGCGCAGCGGGCGATTCGTTATGTCCGTTCGCGCGCGAATGATTTCGGCATCGACCCCCAACGGATTGGAGTTTGGGGCTTCTCGGCCGGAGGGCACCTGGCTTCGACTGCCGGAACGCATTTTGATGCGGGCAAGCCGGATGCCGCCGATGCGGTGGAGAGGCTGAGCTCGCGCCCCGATTTCCTGATTCTGGCGTATCCGGTGATCACGTTTCAAGAGCCGTTTCTGCACCGCGGGTCGCGCGACGCGTTGGTTGGCAAGAGCCCCGACCCGGAACTGGTCAAAGCGCTCTCGAATGAAACGAAGGTCACGCCGGACACGCCACCTACGTTTTTATTCCACACATCAGATGACGCAGTTGTGCCAGTGCAGAACAGCCTGAGTTTTTATGCAGCGCTGCGAGCAGCCAATGTTCCTGCCGAGATGCATATTTTTGAGCATGGGCAGCATGGCGTGGGCCTTGCTCGCGACAATCCTTCGCTGTCGGTCTGGCCTGATCTGCTTGCCAAATGGCTGAAGGAGCGCGGTCTCAGGTAGCGCGACGGGCGTGGAGCAGAAACTCGCGATTTCCTTCAGCGCCAAGAATTGGACTGTCGATCACTTCGCCTTCGAATCCGGCCTGCTGGATGGCGGCCAGAACCTTCGCACAGGCGCTCTGCTGCGCGCTGGGATCGCGGACGATTCCTCCTGAGCCGACCAGGTCGCGACCAACTTCGAACTGCGGCTTCACCAGGATGACCCAGTCGCCTTCGGGTTTCAGAAGGGACGCGAGCGCCGGAATCAGCAGCGTGATCGAGATAAAACTGACGTCGCACGCGATTACGTCCACATGCTCGCCGATTTCGTCGAAGGTCAGATAACGGGCGTTGACCTTTTCGTGCAGCACGACGCGGGTATCTGTCCGGAGTTTCCAGGCAATCTGGCCGGCTCCCGTATCCACCGCATGCACGCGCTCGGCGCCGCGTTGCAGGAGACAATCGGTGAATCCGCCCGTCGACGTTCCCACATCCATGCAGATCCGACCGCTCACTGCAATCCTAAAACGATCCAGCGCCGCTTCGAGCTTCAAGCCTCCGCGGCTGACGTACTTAAGGGGTTCCTCGACTTCAATTCGCGAGTCCGCGTTCACCGATCGCCCGGGCTTATCGGCCTTCTGGCCGTCTACGGTCACCTTGCCCGCAAGGATCAGCGCCTGTGCCTTTTCTCTCGATTCGACGAGCTGCCGCTCGAGAAGCGCAACATCGAGCCGCTGCTTGCGGGGCGCCGTCACGTCTTTCGATGAACGATGAAGTCCGCTATTTGGCGCAGCCGGTCGGCTCGATCATCGAAAATGCGCAGTGCGGCATGGGCTCGCAGGCGTTCTGTTTCCGCCATTTTGTGTGACTGTTCTAAACCGTATACCGCCGGAAACGTAATCTTCTGCTGGGCTTCGTCCTTACCGGCTGTTTTTCCCAAAGACTCGGATGATTGTTCCACGTCGAGCACGTCATCGACGATCTGAAACGCCAGGCCCACGTGCTCGCCATATTCGGAGAGCGCCGCGATCTCGTCTTCGCTTGCGCCCGCGTAGATGGCCCCGATTCTGACGCTGGCGCGCAGCAAAGCGCCGGTTTTCGCGCGGTGTATGGATTCGAGCAGGTGGGGCGTCGGAGGTTTGCGCTCACCCTCGATATCGTGCACCTGACCGCCGATCATGCCGCCCACTGTTCCGGAGGCACGCGACAGTTCTTCGACCATTCGGATCTTCGATTCGGCCGAGACTCGATTCAAGCGCGCCAGTACCTCGAAGGCCAAGGTGAGCAGTGCATCACCGGCCAGAATCGCCATGGCTTCACCAAACACTTTGTGGTTTGTCGGCCGGCCGCGCCGCAGATCGTCATTGTCGAGCGCCGGCAAATCGTCGTGAATGAGCGAGTAGGTATGAATCAGTTCAAGCGTCGCAGCCACATGTTCAACGCCTGCCGGACTATCCGACACAGCCCGGGCCGCAGCGATCGCCAGAATGGGCCGGATTCGCTTTCCCCCCGCGAAAAGGCTGTACCGCATAGCACGATGAATGGAGACCGGCTCGACGCTTTCATCCGGCACCCACTCCTCGAGCACCCGATCCACAGTCCGAGCCTGCTCTGCCAGAAACTCGTTCAACGTGATCTGCTGCGCTTCCGTCATTTCACTGGCTTTTCAGGGTTGAACGGAACAGGAACTACCTCCGACCCTCGCTTCATCAAAAGTTCCACTCGCGTTTCGGCCTCTTCCAACTGCTTCTTGCAATCCGTGCTCAGCCGCATACCGGTCTCGAACAGAGTAAGACTTTTTTCCAGCGGTAAATCGCCTTTCTCCAGTTCTTTGACGATGCGCTCGAGCTCTTCCAGGCTTGCTTCGAAGTTGGGCGAGGATGTTTTTTCCTCCAGCATCGCTTCATTGTAGCGGTGCCGGAACGCCTCGGCCCGAGAACTCTGGCGCGCGTCCCACACTAAATGGTTTAATGTATAGCTATGGCGATCCCCGCCAACACCCGCCCGTCTCTCTTCGGCTCTGACTAGCTTCGTCCGGATCCGCGGCCCTCTCATTCTTTCCAAATTCAAACGAGGTACATCCATGAGCACGCAGACGTTTGTGCATCCGCTGCTGCCAAGCCTGGTTACTCCGCTGCCCGGTCCGAAGGCTGCCGAGATCATCGAGCGTGATAGCGCTGTTCTTTCGCCTTCTTATACGCGCTGTTACCCGCTTGTGATGAAGCGCGGCGAGGGCGCGATTGTGGAAGACGTGGACGGAAACCGATTTCTGGATTTCAATGCCGGGATCGCCGTCGTGGCGTCGGGGCACTCTCATCCGCGGGTAGTGGCCGCTATACAGAAGCAGGCGGCCGACTTTCTCCACATGTCGGGTACCGACTTTTATTACGAGAGCATGGTTCAGCTCGCCGAGAAGCTGGCTGCTCTGGCGCCGGGAGGGTTGAAGCGGCGTGTATATTTTGGGAACTCAGGCGCGGAAGCAGTGGAAGCGGCGCTCAAAATGGCCCGGTATCACTCCGGCCGCGATAAATTCATCGCCTTTCTTGGGGCATTCCACGGCCGCACTATGGGCGCTCTCTCGTTGACCGGCAGCAAAGTGGCACAGCGGCGGGGCTTTGGTCCCATGCTTCCCGTGCAGCATATCCCTTACGCGTATTGTTATCGCTGCGCGTACGGCAAAGAACCGTCTACCTGCAATGTCGAGTGCGTCAAGGTCATCGAGAACACGCTGTTCAAGACGATTCTGCCGGCGGAGGAAGTGGCTGCGATCATCGTGGAGCCCATCCAGGGGGAAGGCGGATATCTCGTTCCGCCTGCCAAATTTCATGAAGAGCTGAGACGGGTCGCCGATAAGCACGGCATTCTGCTGATTCACGATGAAGTGCAGTCCGGAATGGGACGCACAGGAAAGATGTTCGCTTCGGAGCACTTCGGCGTCTCTCCCGATATTGTGACCTTGGCGAAAGGCATTGCGAGCGGGCTTCCACTCGCCGCCACCGTCGCCAAAGCAGAGGTGATGAACTGGCCTCCCGGTGCTCACGCATCGACATTTGGGGGAAACCCGGTCTCCATCGCGTCGGCTCTGACCACGATTGAATTGTTGGAAGAATCGTTGATCGAGAATGCCGCAACGCTTGGCTCCTACATGCTGTCGCGCATGGCGCAATGGCCTGCGCGGTTCCCCTGCGTTGGCGACGTCCGCGGGCGAGGACTGATGATTGGCTTCGAACTTGTTCGCGACCAGGCGACGAAAGAGAGAGCGCCGGAGCTCCGCGATCGCCTGGAGCAGATGGCTTTTGAGCGCGGACTGCTGGTTTTGGGATGTGGGCAGAACAGCATTCGCCTCTGCCCTCCGCTTGTGATCACGAAGGATCAGGCGGATTTTGCGCTCGATACACTGGAGGAGTGTATGCAGGCTCTACAACACTGACGTCCGAGGGGCTCGAGACTCCTCAACGAGCGTTGGCGGTGTATCAGCTTCCGATTCTGGATGTCGGCTGCGGAATAAACAAATATCCGGGTTCGATCGGGCTGGATCGCAACCCTCACACCAGGGCCGACGTGATCGCCGATCTCGATCACACGCCCTATCCGTTCCGAAATAGCTCATTTCGTGAGATCCGCGCCACCCATGTCATCGAGCACCTCTCTGATGTCATCGCGACGCTCGAAGAGTTTCACCGGTTGCTGGCGCCGGGCGGGCGGGCGGTCATCATCACTCCGCACTACACCGACTTCAGCTCCTTTTGCGATCCCACGCATAAGTGGCACCTGAACAGCTTCTCGCTTCGATACTTTGGGGACGATAACGGCGGGTACGGCTATTACTCAGCCGCGCGTTTTCGTGAGATTTCCACGCAGGTTCGCTTACTTGCTTTGTGGAGATACGCCGGATTTGAATTCCTGGTCAACGCTTCGCGCCGGTTTCGGCGGTTCTGGGAATTTTATCTGTGCTATCTCATCCGAGGCAAAGTCATCGAATGGCATCTGGAAGCAGTGAAGCACCTTTCGGGCTCGTCAGCCCCGCTCAACTCCTCTGGAGAGTAAGCGATGCTGCGCGCCAGTATCGTCAGAGCAAGACGCTCTCGCCGGATGCCTCTGTGGGGCGGCGAGGGGAAGACATGGCGCACCGCTATCTTCAGCGCGCGGGCTACGCCGTAATCGCGAGGAACTACCGCGTTTCAGGTGGCGAATCTGAGATCGATATTGTTGCCCGTCACGAGGACATCGTTGTCTTCGTGGAGGTGAAGGCTCGGTCGGGTTCCGAGTATGGCTCACCGGACCGCGCCATCGGGCCACAGAAGCAGAAGAACATCGTTCGGGCGGCCCGCCGTTATGCCACCCGCGCCGGTCTGGAGTGGAGTCAGGTCAGATTCGACACCATCTCCATTGTGCTTGGAGATCCGCCCAGCCTGGTCCATCAGCAGGATGCGTTTTTCGAAGGCCGCGCGATCTGATTCCATCGCTCCCATGGGATTGGAGGCAGTGGTCCACCCCGTCTTCTCTCCTGCGTTCTGCGCCTTCAGCCACTC
>JAOAPP010000208.1 GCA_025462985.1 Bryobacterales bacterium
ACTGGCCGCTTGTACGATTGGCTTGCCTTCCTCTTGAGCATTCAGTGCAGAATCGGCCCGATGCCAAACGAACAGATTCTGTTTTCGATCAATTATCGGACGGCTTTTTCTTTGGAGCGTCCCACCCAGTCTTCAACTCAAACGCTGTCTTGGACAAGAGTGAAAAATTGTCGAACCTTGTCCGCGCCGGCCTGTTTCAGTACCATGTCAGTCGCTGTGGATAACCATGGCCTCCATTGCAGTGCGCTCGCTGACTAACCCGGACAAGTCGGGTGGATTGAAAATTGGGCTGCCAAGCGACCACACAGTGTGATCCAGTGTAAGTTCATGAGCTGCGAGTTGGTCGTCTATGTCGGGCGAATCTAACTGGCGGAGGCGCTCGCACAAGATAAACGCCTTGTTAGTGCTTGCCGAGAAAAGTCGTTTGGCACCATGTAACTCGGCCAGAAATTCCGGCCCACTTTCGTTTGCTGGCGCCCAGATCTTGAATGCCTTGTAACCGGGCAGATCCGTAAACAGATCTTGGATCTCCTGTTCCAAACCCGCGCAGCCTTGCCCCTTGCGAGGGGGATGAGGTGCGGAATCCCCGAACGAGGGTTGCACTATCAGACCCAAGCTTGCAGTGGCCGCGGCCATCAATGCGCGTCTGGATGGGATTGTAGGTACGAATCGATCGGGGCGCTATAAAAAAGTAGGTTTGGACCGAAGGCTTTTGTTGTTCCGCTTTTAGTTACACCTAGCCAATGCCTGAACTCCTGGCCAGGGCGAGAACACCTGCCAGCACCATTCCCGAAAGAAATATCGGCACAATACCGGCCTTCATTCGGTTCGGCAGAACCGTATGTGAGCCGAGAAAGAGAAAACTCCCGGCCACCAGCATCAGCACGGCTGCCGTAGCTTTAGTTCCGAAGATCTCAACATCGGAGGTAGCGACTTTCGGCTCCGCCCATGCTCCGGCCACGGTCAGCATCTCCGCTGAGCTGCAGAAGAGAACCGCTCGGGTAGTCGAATGGAGCGCGTTCCGTGTCATCCATCCCAGGGCGAGCCCTTCGGGTAGTTTGTGAAGCGCCAAACCGAGCAGCACTGCTATGTTCGCCATCGGTTGGACCTCCAGCGCCCGTATGCTCCAACCGTCCAGCAGACTGTGGACTGCAGTCGCGGCCATGAGCGGGGGAACAAAGCCGTGCCGCCACGAGTGCCCCTTGTGGAGGAGAAAACGATCTGCGGCCCACAGGGCTCCCGAGAGTCCCACAGGCACAAGGGAAGCGGAAAGCCACCCGGCGCCCCGCGCTATTTCCGGGATCAACCAGAACAAACTGATCCCGGACAGCAATCCACCCCCGGCGGCGGCCAGATGAACCGAAAGAGAGCGTGACTGCCCCAGCATTGCTCCAATAGCAATGCCGAGGACCGCCAAACAGGTGAGCAGCCACGCCGCCGTCATTTGCTGTCGATGACTTTCACGACGAAGTAGGTGACCGGCTGTCCTCTCCCGACAATCAGTTGATGAGGAACGCCTGCCGGGATGTGAATGATGGAACCCTGCTGAACGGCTTGTTTCTGGCCCCCTTCAATAGAGGTTCCACGTAGCTCGCCGGGCTTCTCGGCGTGCGAATTTACCATTCGGCCGCCGCTGACAAGCGTTGCCGATCCCGCCGTGATGACAAAAACATCCGATTCCTTTTCATGTACTTCGGACGACCCCGTCGCCTCCCGGTGCGCCAGCATCGTGTAGTGGTTCCCGTAGTTCTTGAGGGATTGGGAACTGAAAGGTGCTCCTTTTTGGGACAGCTTCTCCGTCATACCCTGCACTTCCGAGGGCGGATAAATGTCCACCTCAGCCGCCATACCGAGCGAGGCTAAAAGCGCAAATCCAATGAACTTAAACATTTAGAATCTCCTGAGTAGAAAAGCGCAAAAACGAACCCAAGGAGTTCGTTTCGTAATAGCGCCGGTTCCGATGCGAGTGTACCAATGTAGCTTCCCCCGAACTCCTTGATACAAATAGTCTCAAAAGGAGCGTCCTAAACCCGTGAAACGTGTCTCGCCTGTTTTAGCCATTGTTGCTGCCCTTACGCTTCCTCCATTCGATTATGGGCAGGCAACAGGCGATTCCGAGACCATTGCTGTCGATCCATCTGCGAGTTCGCGTCCGTTTCCTCACGTTTGGGAACAGATGTTCGGTTCAGGACGAGCCAACCTGAGCCTTCGCGAAGACTATCGCCGCGATCTGAACATGGTTCGGGATATCACCGGATTCGAATTCGTGCGTTTCCACGCGATTCTCGACGACGAGAACGGAGTCTACGACGAGGGCAAGGACGGCAGACCCGTCTACAACTTCTCATATGTCGATCAAATCTATGACGGGCTGCTGCAGAACCACGTCAAGCCGTTTGTCGAGCTCAGTTTCATGCCGCGCAAGCTGGCTGCGAATCTGACGCCTCACCCGTTCTGGTACAAGCCGCTGCCATCCCCTCCGAAGGATCCGGCCAAGTGGGTAGCCCTGGTCAGCGCCTTTGTCAGGCATCTGGAAGATCGCTACGGCGCTTCTGAGGTGCGCACCTGGTATTTCGAAGTGTGGAATGAACCAAATATCGACTTTTGGAACGGCGATCCGAAGCAGGCGACCTATTTCGCCTTCTACGACATCAGCGCCAAGGCGATAAAGCAGGTCGATTCCAACCTGCGAGTGGGCGGTCCCGCCACGGCGCAGGCGGCCTGGGTGGATGCCTTCATTGCTCATTGTACGGAGCAGCATGTTCCCTTTGACTTCGTCTCTTCTCACATCTATGGAAATGAGAGGTCCACGGATGTTTTCGGGAAGGAATTGCCGATCAGCCGCCGTGACATGGTCGGGCGCGCAGTCAAAAAGGTCTATGACCAGGTAAAGGCGTCCGCCGCCCCGAAGGCCCCAATTCTTTGGACTGAAAACAACGCCACATATATGAACCAGCAGGAGGTGACGGATAGCGCGTTTATGGGGCCGTGGCTAGCCAACAACATCCGCGAGTGCGACGGACTGGCAAATGTGATGTCGTATTGGTCGTTTTCCGACGTGTTCGAAGAGCAGGGCGTCGTGAAGACGCCGTTCTATGGAGGGTACGGGATCGTGGCGGAGCGCAACATTCCTAAAGCCGCATTTCACGTGTTCGAACTTCTCCACCGGTTGGGTGACCGGCGCATCCAGTCCCCCTCCGAAAATGCCCTGATCACGCAACGGGCAGATGGCGGAATTGTGATTGCCCTGTGGAATT
>JAOAPP010000225.1 GCA_025462985.1 Bryobacterales bacterium
GAAGCGGGTATAACAATCCAGGCGGGAGGCGGAATCCATCCCCTTCCCGTGACGTGAGGCAACGAAGTCGTACGCGCTGGCTCCGGCGTAGTAATACCAATTCGTAAAGTGCGAGATGCCCACAATACCGCTCGTGATCTCGTTGACAGTTCGCTGGACCATCTCATTCATGCGAACGTGTAGTTTATCCCGAAAGTCCACCATGAGAAGCGGGAACTTCGGGTAGTTGAGGCTGTACGCGCCGAGGGGAATGAGTTTCACCACTCCCGAGCCGGTCATTCCGGCGGGCAGCAGCGATCCATTCGCGTCGAGCGACCTTTCAAACACCGGCCCATCCCAGCTTCGTAAAACGCTATCGGTCCAGGGGTTCCGAAGATTGAGCGCCTTCCATACGGCATCGTGCGAGACACCAACGGGCTCGGCCGCGCCGGGATCGGCAGGGAACCAGAGCAGGCCATACTCACCGGAACTGCCGGAAATCTCGAGCGATTCGAATAAGAGCCCGGTCCTCTCGGCAAAGCTGCGCAGAAGATCCCAATTCCGGCTGCGGACGCGCTCCCGCTCCGCACCCTCCTGCTGCCCGACGTGCCGCGCTGCGCGGTCTCCGACCAGCCCTCCCAAAAGCCTCTTTCTCAGCTCGAGCCGGGCGACGACAGTATCAATCTCGGCTTGAGTCAGGCCCTCCCCTGAATCTGACTTCGGCGCCTGGCGGAGGTAGCCGATCGCTTCCTCCAGATGAGAACCCTCGCGCGCGACCTCATTGGTGCGGTAGGCGCGAGAAGTCGCCCGCACGGGCATGCTCAACGGGTCGAGAGCGGTCCATTGGAGCGCGTCGCGCATCGCCTGAACGACCATCGGGTTTTCAGGCTTTGTGAGATCCATCAGAGGCTTGACGCGGCGGTTGCCATTGATATGCGTGGATCCGTCCTCCACGCGCCAGTAAAAAAAGGGAACAGCTGCGAGGAGCCGCTGGGTCGAACTCTGGTGCGTCATTCCGAGCAGCCAGACATAACTGATGCGGTCGTTCTCGCGGCGGTCGTCTCCGAGGGTGTCGCGGAGCACTGAGAGCAATGGCACCGCGTCCGAGCTAGCAACTCGGTTTCCGCAGGGATCGCAAAAAAACGTGAGCAACTGCGCAGAACTGCCTACCGGTTGTGACGCCCAGTAATAGTGAAACGATCGCGATGAAGTCAGCGGAGCGTTCTCGGCCCCTCTGGCAGGCGCATTTGGTAACAAGGCCGAGAATGTCAGCGTTAGAAGCAGAAGGGAGCGGATAATCACTGTTCCTCCCCGCTGCGAGCAAGCATCCCACTTGAGAGATGCAATCCAATGGCGAATGTATTCGCGTTCCAAGTCAATACAGACCGCAGACGGTTTAGGCATGTTACGGTAAAACAAAGTGCCTTTAGATCTAACGTTGAACGTAGCGTGGCTGTTGCTAGGTGTTCTGGCACTCGGCGTCACGTTCGGCGTATCGCCGCGCAAGGCGGGCTCCAAGATCTGCCAGATCGCCCGAATAGTATTGGTCCTGGCTGCACTGTTTCCATTCGTCTCCGCTACCGATGACATGTTGCGAGTGGAACATTACACATCGCAGCACGACGGCCGCCACTCGCAGGGCGCGACACCGAGCGATGATCTAGTGCGTTTGTACCAAGCAATGGATGCTCCGCTCATTGCGCAGCCAAGTGGAGTCGCGTTCACTCTTCTGTTCGTCTCTTTCATCACACTTCCCACGCAAACTGTCCTGACGAGAGTCGCTCCTTACGCGGCTGGACGTTCACCTCCGAATCCCTTTGTAGCAGCTTAATAGAAGAATTCTTATCCGGAGGAAAGAATGAAGCGCCACGGCTGGCCTTTATTCACCGGCTTATTCCTCGTATCGGCCTCGTTCGCGCAGACAATTGCGACCCCGAGAGCAATCACGTGGCAAGAAGCCGAGAGTAGATTTAGAGCAAACAACCCGACACTGCTTGCGGGTCAGGTAAACATTGACGAAGCTCGTGCGGACGAGATCACGGCGTATCTACGACCGAACCCCAATCTCAACCTCACGGCCGACGATCTGGGGTTCTTTTCGTACACTCCATTTCAGCCGACCGCGAACGCGATCCTGGCGGGCTCAGTCGATTATCTACACGAGCGCAAGCACAAACGCGAGCTCCGGCTGCTAGGGGCGCAGAAGGCAACAGCCGTCGCGATATCGACGCAAGCAGATCTGGAGCGCAATCTGCTGTTCAGCCTTCGTGACGCTTTCGTGCGGGTGCTTCTGGCCAAGTCGGTTGTGCAACTCGCGCAGGAGAACATCACGTACTACGACAAAGAGATCGAGATAAGCCGGCGCCGCCTTGAGGCCGGAGCAATGGCGCGAGTAGACTTTCAGCGGGTGGAGTTGCAGCGCGTTCAATATGAAGCCGACCTTGCCGCGGCGCGGGTGAACCTGCGGACTGCCAAGATCGACCTTTTGCAATTCCTGCACGACCGGACTCCGGTGGACGAGTTCGATGTGAATGAAAGTTTCGACTATGAGGAACCGGCCATTAAGCTGGACGAGATGAAGTCCACGGCGATCGATGCGCGGCCCGATTTGAGAGGGGCGCAACAGTCTCTCGAGATGGCGAGAGTGGATCACCGTCTGGCGGAAGCGAACGGATCAGCGGATCCGACGTGGGCAGCCGATATAGGACGGCAGCCGCCGCTCTCGTTTTATGCCGGAGTCAGCGTATCCATTCCCCTTCGGATCTTCGACAAGAATCAGGGTGAAAAACTGAAAACCCAGCTGGATATCGGAAAGAACGAGAAGCTTCGAGATGCCTCTGAGACTTCTGTGCTTCGCGATGTCGAATCGGCCTATGCAAGCCTGCAGAGCACGCTCGGACAGTTGAGGCCGTACAAAGAGCGCTATCTCAAAGAGGCGGTGGACGTACGGGAAACTGTCTCGTTCTCCTATTTGCACGGAGCGTCATCGCTGGTCGATTTCCTGGACGCACAGCGTGCCTATCGAGACACACAACTGAGCTATCTGAACCTGGTGGGCGCCTACTTGAGCGCCGCCAATCAATTGAATTTTGCAGTGGGACGCGAGGTAATTCGATGAGGCGGAACGGTCCGTTCATTGCAGTGATGTGCGTGGTCGTGGGGACCGGGCTGGTCGGATGTGGCCCGAATGAAAAGCCCAACGCCGCAGAGGAAGCCCCGCCTGAGGCAAAGGTCTCGGTGGAACCGGATCTGAACGTGATCAAGGTCGACCAACCAGAGCGATTTAAGCTGGTCCAGGCCGGGGAGCGAGAGGACGCGCCGGAGCTGCATGTCACAGGCGTTATTACTCCTGACATCGACAGATCCATTCCGGTGATTTCGCTGGCTTCCGGGCGTGCGGTGGAGCTCCACGCAAAGCTGGGAGACGACGTAAGAAAAGGCCAGCTCCTGCTGCGTGTGGTGAGCAACGACATCTCTTCCGGGTTCTCAAACTACGAGCAGGCGAAGGCGGATCAGGTACTGGCGAAGAAACAGCTGGACCGTGCCAAGCTGCTTTTTGAACATGGAGCAATTTCCCGGAATGACCTGGAGGTGGCTGAGGATGCGGAGCAGAAAACGACAGTAGCGGTCGACACGGCCAGGCAGCAGCTTCGGACGCTGGGAGGGGACATCGACCATCCGAGCCCTATCGTCAATGTCTACGCGCCCGCCTCCGGAACGGTGGTTGAACAGAATGTCGTCAGGGATGCCAGTGTTCACAGTCCGGATAATCAGCCAAACCTGTTTACCATCGCGGATTTGTCGCGGGTTTGGATCTTGTGCGACGTTTATGAGAACGACCTCGGGATGGTCAGAGTGGGCGATAAGGCCGACGTCCGCTTGAACGCATTTCCTGATCGTTCCTTCACAGGACGCATCAGCAACATCGGAAAAGTACTCGATCCGAATCTGCGCACTGCCAAGGTCCGGATCGAGATCCAGAATCCGGGGCTGATGCGGTCCGGTATGTTCGTCACGGCCACTTTCTTTGGTCAGCACGGCCAGAAGTTCGCCACGGTTCCTTCGACGGCATTGCTGCGTCTCCATGATCGCGATTGGGTATTTGTCCCCGAAGGCAATGGACTGTTCCGCCGGACGGAAGTAAAGGGAGCCACGGCGGAGCCAGGAAACCTCCAGCAGATAGCATCGGGAATCCAGCCCGGCCAGAAAGTGGTAAACAATGCGCTCGCATTGCAGGCCGAGTCTGAACAATAGATTCCAGTAGAAACCTCGACGGATCAGCTTGCTCCATGGATTGCCTGCTGCGTCTAAACGCTGTGACACATGAATCGCGCAATGCGAACCGTACCCAGGCAATCGCTTCGGACGGCATCGACGGCAAATCACCGGGTCGTGTGGTGGTGTTCGGGGCCGATTGGTGCTCGCATACCCGGCATGTCATCGAGCACCTGGACGAACTGTCCATCGATTACGACTACATCGATGTGGACGTAGACCCCGAGGCCTCCGCCTGGGTGAAACGAGTGAATGGCGGTCCCG
>JAOAPP010000417.1 GCA_025462985.1 Bryobacterales bacterium
TAGTTGCAATCTCACCAATGGTGAAGGCTGCGTTGTGCCTCCGAAAGGAGCGCAATTTTACCCCTTCTACGCGGTCAAACCCGACGACGAAGGTGAGGACGAAGGATGCACTCTTATTTTCGGTGACTTCAACGGCGATGAGGTAAAGAACTTTGGTGCTGATGCGCAGTACGGTGTACCGAATAACACCTGGTTCTTCGGGCAGAATAGTGGCGGCGTCAGGCCTACTCCATGTACACGCCATCCCCACAAACGGGATGACTAGCCCAGGCCACAGCCGCCCATAACACGCTTTTATTACTCCTCCGCTGTTGATCGGGAGTTCATTCTTGTCCGGGACTGTGCTGTGAAAACGGAACTCCGGACTCAAGTGCACGCCTGGAGCGTTTTATTCCGAGGAGCGGTGATCCGAAGGCGGGCATCCACTATCCTCTGTGGACTTATTCGGGCTGGGCTGTTAATGAAGATCACCGATTTACGGCGTTCTGTTGTATTTCGGTAGGCGTGGCGTTCAAACGGTTCAAACCGGAATACTGGAGCCACGCCACACTGCCGTTGTGGATCGGAACGCGTTCATCCTGTGACCAGCGTGGATCTTAGCGCTTTCAATGTTCAGCTTCGAATATCCTTCGTCAACTCGGGTACTTGGTAAGCGCGGGAAGGCGCAGTGTCGAACGTGCGCGTAATCCGGCGCGGTCTTCGCAAGCCGAGTTCCGAGCAGTCGGCGTTGCTGAGATTGAAGCGTAGCGCGTTTCCCATCCGAGTGCCGCCGACGGCGTTCTTGGCCGATTCCTAAGCTCTGGCCGATGACACGGGATCTATCCAACTTCGGTTAGGATGGGGAACTGCTCACGGTCCTTCAACTCTTATCATCGGCGTATGCGATTCATGCTTGCGCTGCGCTAGCGATTGTCGTCACCGCCGGTTATAGCGAATGTGAGCAAGCAACATCGCCGCCAAAGCTCTACATCAGCAAAGGAGCTTGCCCGTTTGAGTGCTGCACCTATCAAAAGTGGATCGCTAACCGGACCGTTACCTTGATGGATCATCCGGGAGGAAGATCTATAGCGCAAGTTCGAAAACGCGAAGAGGTTGTGGCAATCACGGGAGAGGTTCAGACCCATCCACTTCGTTTCAGACAGAGCAAAAGGGCCCTGATGATTAGGAAGGGGAGCCCATGGCCGTGGGTTCGATCGTCTACCTCTTGCATCCGGTGGGAGAAGGCCTCTGGCTGGTCTGGTTTCGAGGCAAAATCATTCAGATGGATCCTCAATACGTAGGACCGGGCCCTCAGTATCAATGGTGGGCGAAAGTAAAGACTCAATCGGGTCAGATTGGGTGGGTTCATATGAATGCCGGCGATCTCGCCTTCGACCATGTCGACCGCTGCGCATAAGCAAAGGCGCGCTCATACTCCTCAGTAACGGCTCCTTTACTGATCACACTGCACTTCGGAGAGTAGACGATGGCTTTGAACCGAAAACAGCGGGAGCGTGTGCGCCTGAGTCACCGGCCGAATCCGACCCGGGGCGATTCAGGCCTTTGTGCGCAAAACCATCGGACAAGTCGCCGGCAACTGGACAATGCTGATCCTGGAAGTACCCAAAAAACACGGCGAGCTATGCTTCACCCGTCTCGGAGAGATGGTCGGAAACATCAGCCAGAGATGCTGACGAAGACTATGCGGCATATGGGGCGCGACGGCCTCGTCACCAGAACCGTCGATCCCGGGATCCCGCCCAGGGTCGAATACAAATTGACGGACCCCGGCTGAAGCCTCCATGCAGCATTCTGCGGAGTCTGAATCTGGCTGAACAACACCATCACCACTTGGAGCAGGCAAGCCTCGAATTCGACCGGAACAGGCCGGCCCGTAAACCTCGATTCTCCGCCGTCACAAGGCCGCACGGAAACATCTCGCATCCGTGCAATACGTTACAGGCAATCGCGATCTCACGCCCTACCCTGCGGAGTGATACTGAGGCCCGAAAGGGGTCCATCTATGTCTGCTCTCCCGAGCCAGCGCACGCCTCCTGGCGCACTCATCCCTGGCGGCGTCTCGCAGAACCTCGTCCTCCCGAACGAAGACCCGGCCGAGTTCGAAGCTCTCCTCCGCGATCTCCTCGCCGAATACCAGCCCGAAACCACGCACCACCACATCTTGGTCGAACAAGTCGCGCTCAGCCATTGGCTGCTGTGGCGTCGCCAGCGCGCCGTCAACTGCGTCGAGGCTGCTATCTACGGCGCGGAGAACGCTCAAGCACTCTGGATGAAGAGCGACTACGAACGCCTCGAACGGGTGGAGCGCTCCAAGATCCAGGCGGAACTCTCCCTGAACGAGCCCTTCAGAACGCCGAACACATTCGGAAGCACCGTCAAGCCGAGGCCGGCCGCCTGGAGCGCCAGACCCGCTGGCAGGCCGAGCAGGATATTCGCGAACGCCGCCTTAAGGTAGCTGAAGCGAAAGCCAATCGGACCCGCAATGCCGTCGCCGGCACCTCAGAGCCGGCCAAAAAAGGGCCCGTTCCCCGGCAACGTCCGATCGCCTGCACCGCTCGCCCGCCAGAAACCAAGCTCATACGGGACGACGGCCCGCCTGCCAACCTGAACACCGCCTTCCCCGCAAATACGCAATGATAGGAGAGACCTTTCGTTTCGCAAAAAACGCCTTTTCTTCGCCTTCGGTGAGCAATTTGGTATGTGGGTTGGGCTCAGCAGTCCCCGATCGCATGGCGGAAGGACAAACGAAGTCCACGCTGCTATAATTGAACTTTGTGTCTGCCAGGACGCGGCTCTAAAGGCCGCCGGACGGAGCGCACGAGGGCTCTTTTTGGCTGCCGGCGAAAGTCGAACGCAAGCTGACCCCCCACCGTGCGTTTCGCGAGTGAGCGCTACCAATGTATATCAGCCTCCAGCATTTAGAAGTCAAACCCGTCCGCTTCAAGGTAGAAGTACCGGCGGGCGAAATAGATTACGACGTCAGCGTTACCCAAGCGTCCCAGCTCAATGCTGAGGGAACCGCCCAGCTGCTCAGCAGGTCGCTTGGCGAGATTCGCCTGGAAGGGAAATTAGACGTCACCATGGACGCCCTGTGTGATCGCTGTCTCGAATCGGCCAGCATCCCGGTGAATCGCAGTTTCGACTTGGTCTATATGCCGGCCGAGGAAAGTCGAAGCGGCGAGGTTGAAATCGATCAGGCAGCCATCGAGGTCGGCTTTTACGAAGGGTCCGGTCTCGAACTGAATGATGTGCTGCGGGAAGTGGTTCTGCTTTCGCTGCCCATGCAGGTGGTATGCAGCGAAGCGTGTAAGGGGATGTGCCCCTCTTGCGGTGAAAATCGCAATCTCCACGACTGTGGATGCCAGCCCCAACCGCTCGATGACCGCTGGAGCAAATTGAAAAATTTTCGGACCGAAGACAGTCCACGGAACTGATCGGGCGACACTCCCCCGCAGTCTGGAATCTGGAATATTAGAAAGTAGGAATTACCCATGCCGAATCCCAAACGACGCCACTCTAAACGGCGCACCTCTACTCGTCGCGCGCACGATGCGCTGCGCGTGCCACAGCTGGCCGATTGCCCCAACTGTCACGAGAAAATCCGTGCCCACCGCGCCTGCCCCCACTGCGGAAAATATAAAGGTCGTGAAGTAGTCGAAGTTGTGGAAGCATAACAGGCCCTTGTCTGCTCCACTTTTTTTTAACTGCAATTACAGCCGAATACAACGGGGAGAGTAACTCGCCGACATGGTGACCATAGCCCTCGACGCCATGGGTGGCGATAACTTTCCCAAGCCCGAGATTGAAGGCGCGCTGCATGCCGCGCGAAACTTCGAAGTGAGAGTGGTGCTGGTTGGCCGCGAAGAGGTCATCTTGAAGGAACTCAACCGCCATGGCGGTTGGCGAAAGCTCCCCATCGAAATCCGTCACGCAAGCGAACAGATCACCATGGAAGACAGCGCGGGCAAAGCCGTCCGTGCGAAAAAGGATAGCTCGATCCGCGTGGCCGCCCGCCTGGTGCGGGAGGGAGTCGCCCAGGGTGTGGTGTCTGCCGGCAACACCGGCGCAGTCATGGCTACGGCCAAAATGGTGCAAGGTATGCTCCAGGGCGTGGATCGTCCCGCGCTCGCCAGCGCCTTTCCCACTGCGCGCGGCGGGTGGGTCGTCATGCTGGACGTCGGCGCAAACGTCGACTGCAGCCCGAAGATGCTGGCCCAGTTTGCCGTGATGGGCAGCGCCTATTCGCGAGTCATCTTTCATATTAAGGATCCTCGCGTCGGTCTGCTCTCCATCGGCGAGGAAGACCACAAGGGAAACTCGCTCACCAACGAGGCTCGCCCCTTCTTAAAAGCCCTGAAAAACCTGAACTTCATCGGAAACGTGGAAGGCCGTGACCTGTACACCGGGAAAGCCGACGTCCTCGTCTGTGATGGCTTCGTCGGCAACGTCGCGCTGAAGGTCAGCGAAGGCTTGGCCGATGCCATCGTTCACACACTGAAAGAGTTCCTGACCGCCAACAGCCTTCGCAGAGCCGGAGCCTTCCTGGCCAAAGGCGCGTTCAAAGACTTCAAAAGGCGCGTCGATGTGGATGAGTACGGCGGAGCCCCTCTGCTCGGCTTAAACGGGCTCTGCATGATCTGTCATGGCAGTGCGAGCGCTAAGGCGATCAGCAATGCCATCCGGGTTGCAAAAGAGTTCGCCGAGAGCAGTATCAACGAACGAATCGCGTCCGAATTGGAAGAGTGGACGACGACGCAAGTCCCAAGCTTATGACCCTGCTGCATCGCGGTCTTTTTCTGCTCGCGCTCTCTGCGCTGAGCTTTGCTTCACCATTGGCGGCAAAGGAAGACCCGGTGCAGTGGACCCTCAATCCGGCGCCGGGGGTCCTTTCAATGAAGCCCGGCGATAACACCTGGCTGCAGCTTCAGGCCTCCATTGAGCCCGGTTGGCACCTTTATTCACCCACCACGCCTCCGGGCGGTCCCATCATCACGAAGATCGGCCTCAACCCCAGCCCTTCCGTTTCCTCCTACAAACTTTATCGCCCGCAGCCCGTTCGCAAGCTCGATCCCAATTTCAACGTCGATACCGAAACCTATACCGATAAAGCAGTCTTCCTTTTCGAAGTCTCGACCGCAAGCGCCGGAACCGGTACCGCCCATTTCGAGGCAGCCGTCCGCTACCAGGCTTGTTCGGACGTCAAATGCCTACCTCCCGTAAAGAAGACGGCAGCTGTTACTCTCGGCTTTTCACCCGGCGCCGCGCCGAAGCCATTCTCGCTTCCGTCCGGCTACTTGTTAGTTCCCGCTGCCGCGCCTTTGACCTCCTCGATTCCGCCCGTCGCGCCGCCGGTTTCGAAATCGGGTGTCAGCGCTGCAGCCCTCAATCAGGACGAACCTCTCGCACCCTTTCTTTTGGCCGCCTTTGGTGCGGGATTGCTGGCGCTTCTCACCCCTTGCGTGTTCCCGATGATCCCCATCACGGTCTCGTTCTTCCTCAATCAGAGTTCAAGTGCCCAAGGGAAACCGGCTCGAAGCGGAGCGTGGACCCAGGCCCTGATCTTCTGTCTGGGCATCATCGTACTGTTCACCGCCCTCGGGTTCTTGGTCACGGCCATCGCGGGACCCTTTGGCGTGGTCCAGCTCGGATCCAGCATCTGGGTCAACGGCTTCATTACGCTTGTCTTCTTCGTCTTTGGGCTGAGCCTGCTTGGCGCGTTCGAACTCCGGCTTCCTTCCGGACTGCTGACCCGCCTCGACCGCGCGTCGCAAGGCGGCGGCACGCTCGGCACCTTGCTGATGGGTCTGACATTCTCACTCACTTCGTTCGCCTGCATCGGTCCCATCGTCGGCCCGCTGCTCGTTGCGTCCGTTCAGTCGAAAGGTCTCCAGCCCGTGCTCGGAATGGCCTCATTTGCCACCGGCTTGGCCGCACCGTTTTTCCTGCTCGCGCTCTTCCCGTCCTACTTGAGAAAGCTGCCCCGCAGCGGCGGCTGGATGGTGCGCGTCAAAATCGTTCTCGGCTTCATCGTCATGGCCGTGATGCTCAAGTATCTGAGCAACATCGACCAGGTTCTCCAGACTCATCTCTTATCGCGTGAGCGTTTCCTCGCCGCCTGGATCGTTCTCTTCGCCCTGCCCGGCCTTTATCTTCTCGGGCTGCTCAGAATGGAAGGCTTCAAGAAGGATGAACAGATCGGCGTGGCGCGAGCCCTGACCGCATCGCTGTTCCTGATCTTCTCCATCAGCCTGGCCCCCGGCCTCTTCGGCGGCCGGCTCGGTGATCTCGACGCTTTTATCCCTGAAGGCTCCGGTACCATGCAGACCGCCGCCACCACCGCTCCAGCGAGCTATTTCAAGAACGATCTCGACGGAGCCTTGGCTGCTGCCCGCAAAGACAACAAGCTCGTCCTGGTCAATTTCACCGGCTACGCCTGCACCAACTGCCACTGGATGAAGGCCAACATGTTCCCCCGCCCCGAGATCCAGGCAGCCATGAAAGACTTAGTACTCGTCGATCTCTACACGGACGGAACGGACGCCGACTCCGAGAAGAACCAGAAGCTGGAAGACCAGAAATTCAACACCGCCTCTATCCCTTTCTACGCCCTGATGGATCCCGACGGGAAAGTGATTTCCACCTTTCCGCAGCTCACCCGCAATACAAAGGAGTTCCTCTCATTCCTGCAGAGCAAGAGCGCCAATTCGACCAGCTAGAGATGCTACCCTGTTAAGGGTTTCACCCGGCCGATGCGGATGTGGCGAAATCGGCAGACGCACTGGATTTAGGTTCCAGCGGGAGCGATCCCGTGGAGGTTCAAGTCCTCTCATCCGCACCAAGAACTAACTCGGCTCAGTTCATATAGTTACCCACGGCTCCGATTCCCGCTTTCGCTTCTTCCTCATTGATTCCGTTCGCAAATTTACTCGCAAATTGCTTCGGACGCGCTGCGAATTCGCG
>JAOAPP010000243.1 GCA_025462985.1 Bryobacterales bacterium
GTGTGCCCAAACGGAAAAACAAGGCGGCTCCCGCCGCCTAAACCCAAACCAAAAGCGGACAGATCACGTGTTAATAAAAGCGGACATCTTGACGTGTTAACGACAGATCAATTAAATCAGGCAGGAAGACGCCGGGTCAGACGAATGCCCAGACGGACGTATCCGAAGCCGCTCCAGGCGGTGAACAGGGCAGTGAGTGCGAGGGCCAGCATCTGCAGCCAGAAAAGGAAAGTCAAGGGAAAGGCCGCATGCAGGAGTACGAGTAGAACAAAGACAATTTGAAAGAAGGTGCTGATCTTTCCAGTTATCGATGGCACGAATTTCTTGACGTTCCGAAAGGTCCACAGGAGCAGCGATCCGATGACGATCACCAGATCTCTCCCCATCACGAGAGCGAGCATCCAGAGGGGGATCAGTCCGTCATACGTGAGGGCAAGGAACAGGGTTACGAGCATGACCTTGTCGGCTATGGGATCCAGAATGATTCCGAGCTCGCCCGTCGCGCCCAATCGTCTCGCAGTGTATCCATCCAGCCAATCCGTGAGACCGGCGAAGCACACCACTAGCAAGGCTTCAATAAAGCGCGACTGGATGATGAGCCAGGCAAGAAACGGTGACGCCAGAAGGCGCAGCAGCGTCAGGATATGCGGAAGCAGTCGCAAAAACCAATCTTAATAGGACAAGGAAGGCTGAATGGAACGTTAGGCTAGGCGGTCCGGGCAATTCCCTGGTCCAGGGTGACGATCTCGTAAAGCGATTTGTCGGACACGATCTTGTTTACCAGGGCAACGTGCATGGCATGGCCGGCCTTTTCCGCGACCAGGCGGCCCAGCAGGGGCCTGCCGATCAGGGCCAAATCGCCGATGAGGTCCAGCGCCTTGTGGCGGCAGCATTCATCCGGAAACCGCAGGCCACCGGGATTGGCGATACCGTCGCGAGTGAAGCAGACGGCATTCTCCAAAGTTGCGCCCCGGATCAGGCCCATATCGCGCATCTGATCCAGTTCGTATTCGAACCCAAACGTGCGTGCCGGAGCGATCGCAGAAGCGTAGTTTTCCGGCGTGACTTCCATCTGCAGGCTCTGTTCTCCAACCAGCGGGTGATCGAAAAAGTTACGGCACTGCAGTTCAAACCGGTCGGACGGCAGGATTGCGACGCTCTTGCCATTCGACTCCACGCTCACCGGCTTCACGATTTTGAGGTATCGCTTCGGCCTTCGATACCGCTGGACGCCTGCCTGGCGGATAAGTGCGACGAACGGCAGGCCGCTTCCGTCAAGAATGGGTACTTCGAGGTTGTCTAGCTCGATATAGGCGTTGTCGATGCCCATGCTGTACAAGACGCTCAGCAGATGTTCGGTGGTCGAGATGAAGATGCCTCGCGGATGCATCAGGCTGGTAGCGTAGCTCACGCGCTCGACAAACTCCCAGCTTGCGGGGATGTGCGCGTTTTCGAGATCGGTCCGAATGAAGACGATGCCAGTGGCGGCAGGCGCCGGCGTGATCCGCAGATGGACGGGAGCGCCGTGATGCAGTCCAACTCCGTCGATCTCCACCGGACGCCTGATGCTGGTCTCGAAGTTCATTGTCGAAACCACAAGAATACCAGGAACAAGGGCGAGTTGCCGGTTAATCTGCTGATTCCAGGCAGCTTATGTTTTTAGAGGTGTGGCTTAATTGCCACAGTGCACGAATGGAAACAGGGCAGTATGTCTCAGTTTTGACTCTCCAAACCGCCTCGCAGGGCCAGACAGTGGATGATTCGGCGAGCGGCCATCCTTCGCGGAGACGGGCGGGCGGTCTCATCGAAGTGTTCGCCTGTGATGAAATGGAGGTTCAGCCCCGGTCCACTGGCGTCCCTCTTGCTTGACCGGTTCCCAAGACGATTAGGTATGCAGCGTAGATGAAAAACAAAATCCGTTCGACGACGATCTTATGCGTCCGACGCAACGGGAAAGTGGTTCTTGCCGGTGACGGACAGGTCACGATGGGCAATGAAGTATTGAAGAGTGGAGCGAAAAAGCTTCGCCGGTTGTACAACGGCAAGATTATCTCCGGGTTCGCGGGTTCGACGGCAGATGCATTTGCGCTTTTTGCCCGCTTTGAATCGAAATTGGAGCAGCACAGCGGTAACCTGCCGCGCAGCGTGGTTGAACTTGCCAAAGAGTGGCGTACTGACCGTATGCTGCGTCACCTGGAGGCTCTGCTTCTGGTGGCGGATGCCCACGACATGTATATCGTGAGCGGAACCGGCGATGTGATCGAGCCGGATAGCCCGGTGGCGGCGATCGGCTCGGGCGGCCCATTTGCGAAATGCGCCGCGGTGGCGCTGCTCGACAATACGAATCTGGGCGCGCGAGAGATTGTGGAGCGATCCATGAAGATTGCCGGCGAAGTTTGCATTTACACCAACGACCACGTCGTTTATGAGGAACTGTCCTAAATGGTTATCTATCTGCCGCAGCAATCCTCGGACGAAGCTCCACTACTTGACGAATTGACTCCGCGCGAGATTGTTGCCGAACTGGACAAGCACGTGGTGGGGCAGGCTGACGCGAAGCGGTCTGTTGCGATCGCACTACGTAACCGGGTGCGCCGTCAGAAACTCGATCCGGACATGGCCGAAGAGGTCATGCCGAAGAACATTCTGATGATCGGGCCAACTGGCGTCGGTAAAACGGAGATCGCCCGCCGGCTGGCAAAACTTTCGAATTCGCCTTTCCTCAAGGTGGAAGCCAGCAAGTTCACGGAAGTGGGCTACGTTGGCCGTGATGTCGAGTCGATGATCCGCGACTTGGTGGATATCGCCATCGACATGGTCCGGGAAGAGCGTCTGGAGCAGGTCGCCGATCGCGCCGAGCAGCAGGCTGAAGAGCGGCTGCTCGATTTGCTGATGCCGCCGCAGCCGGACACTGCCGAGAGCGTGGAGCGAACCCGTGAAAAGCTGCGGGAAAAACTGCGGGCCGGGAAATTGGACGATCGCCTCGTCGAGGTGGATGTTAAGGATCGCGGACCGACGTTTGAACTTTCCACCAACGGCAACATTGAGGAGATGGATATCAACCTGAAGGATGTCATCCCGGGTTTGTTCGGTCCTCGCACGAAAAAGCGAAATATGCGTGTTTCCGAAGCGCTGGAGTACTTGGTCCAGGAAGAAGAGCAGAAGCTCATTGATATGGATCAGGTGACGCGTATCGCCCTGGAGCGAGTGGAGCGCAACGGAATCGTGTTCCTGGACGAGATCGACAAGATCGCAGGGCGCGAGGGTGGCCATGGTCCAGATGTCAGCCGTGAAGGTGTGCAGCGCGACATTCTTCCGATTGTCGAAGGAACGACCGTGAACACGCGCCACGGCTTTGTGAGAACCGACCACATTTTGTTCGTCGCGGCCGGCGCTTTTCATGTTTCAAAGCCGTCCGATCTCATTCCGGAACTGCAGGGACGTTTTCCAATTCGTGTCGAGCTGAAGTCACTTAGTGAAGCTGACTTTATTCGCATTTTGAAGGAGCCGAAGTCGGCGCTGGTGAAGCAGTACATCGCTTTGCTCGAAACGGAAGGGATCAAGCTCAGTTTCAGCGAGGATTCGTTGACGGAGATTGCGAAGGTAGCGGCGCAGGTGAACGATCAGGCGGAGAATATCGGGGCGCGCCGTCTGCACACGATTATGGAAAAGCTGCTGGAGGATATCTCGTTCGAAGGCCCCGATCTTAAGAAGAAGAACGTGAAAATCGATGCGGTATATGTGCGGAAGCAGCTGGCGGAGATCGTCAAAGACCAAGATCTGAGCAGGTATATTCTTTAGTGCGCGCTGCGGCTGTCGCAGTTTCACTTTGTATCACTCTTTGCGGATGCGGGTACGTAGGTCCGGTGGTACCTCCTTCGCCGCAGATTCCCGGTGCGGTGACGGACCTCAAAGTGACAGAGAGCGGTTCTGACCTGATCATCACTTTTACGACTCCGGCACGCACGCTGGACAATCTGGCGATCAGCAAGTTTTCTACAATCGACCTTCGCATCGGAGGCGAGACGCAGCCGATGGACGTAAATCGCTGGGCAGACTCGGCGCAAGAGTTCGACGTCCCCTTGCCGTCCGCAAATGAAAAAGACGTGGCGCGTCCGGTTCCCATACGGTACACCGTCCCGGCAGCCGAATGGAGCGGGAAACGCATAGCCGTCGCGGTGCGGACTGCGGTGAAAAATGACAAAAACTATTCCAATTGGTCGAATATCGAGCAGATCGAGGTAGTAGCTCCCCTGCCCGCGCCAACACTGGCTGTTGCGCCGACGCCGCAAGGATACAGGCTTACATGGAACGATGAGGGCCCGGGCATGACATACAGAGTGTTCCGGCAGGGAGCACCCGAACAGGCGCCCGTGCAGGTCGGAACAAGCGATAAACCGGAGTACGTCGATACCTCCGCCCTGTGGGATACGCCTCACATCTACAGCGTTGTCGCAGTGAAAGGCGCCGCAGAAAGCCCAATTTCGAACAGAGTGACGGTCAGCGAGCACGACAAATATGCGCCGGCCGTGCCTACAGGGTTGACCGCTCTCGCCACGGGCGGCTCCATTGAGCTGTCCTGGATCCGGAATTCCGAGGCGGATCTGCAGGGCTATATTCTTTATCGGTCCGCAAACGGCGGACCTTTTGAGCGCCTTGGAGCGATTACTAACCTGCCTGCGTACACGGACCTGAAAGTGCAGCACGGCGTAACTTATCGCTACGAGGTAAGCGCCATTGACCGGGCCAACAACGAGAGCGGAAAGTCCGACCCTGTGGAAGTAGCCTTTCCCTAGAGACTTTGCAGGCCTTCGATCTTGATGACGTAGGCTTCGCGGCGTGGCGTTTGCGACTGCAGTTCCTGCGGAACCGTCACTCGCACCGTTTTCCCCGCTGTGCTGAACGCGAGATGATGGCCGGTTTCGAGCAGTGAACATTTTGCTCCGGACGCCACAGCCGCGTTCTCAATCACGAACTCCGGTCCGGGCCAGCGCGGCACGATGGCGTAGACGGTGTTGCCCTTGGTTGTGAAGAAGGACTCCACGCGCGCGGTTCCGGCCGGCGGCTCGTCGACCAGCTTTGAAATGTCGTATTCGGACATGAACTCGCTTTCTTCTAGATGCGGCCTGGTTCCGGCGCTCCACTGCGCGGCTGTGTGCCAAGCCCGTGTGCCGTAGATAGCCTCCCCATTCGGCTTCAGCCAGTTGCCGATCTGGATGAGGCGTTCTTCCATGACTACTGGGATCTCGCCATCCGCGCGAGGACCGATATCGAGCAGCAGGTTTCCTCCACGGCTGACGATATCGATCAGCATGAGGAGAAGCTGACGATCCGTGTGATAGTCGGCGAGTGTTTCGGCGCGGTTGTAGCCGTACGAGAAACCCATTCCCCGGCTTTCTTCCCACGGGCGACTCGCGTCCTGCATGCCCGACGTGTACTCAGTCGTGTAGTAGCCGCCGTGCTTGTGCCGGGTGTCCTTGCCCCAGCGGTCATCGATCACGACGCTGTCCGCAACGGAGGATTCGTTGAAAAGCCAGGCGAGCAGTTCCGGAGAACGCCATTCCGCGCTGGTCAATTCCCACTCGCCATCGGAGAAGATGATGGCCGGCTTCACGTGCTCGACTACATCTTTGAATTGCGGGAAGAGATGTTCCGAAACGTAGCGAGCCTTGTCGGAGAGCCATAGCGGGTTGTACCACTCATACAGCGAATAGTAAATTCCCATCTGCAATCCCTTGCGGCGTCCGGCTTCGGTCAGGTCGAGGAGCAGATCGCGTTTCGGCCCCACGTCAACACTGTTCCAAGGGCGTCCCCACGAGCGGTTTGCCTGCTCGTTCTTCCAAAGTGTGAACCCTTCGTGGTGCTTGGACGTGAGGGCAACGTATTTGGCCCCGGACTTCACAAAGAGATCGGCCCAGCGGTCCGGATTGTACAGCTCCGTCTGGAACTTCGGTGCGAAGTCGAAGTACGGGAAGTCCGGACCGTAGATCTTCTTATGGAACTCCCAGGTTGCGGCGCCACTTTCGTTCGAGCCTTTCGCCTGCTTTCCGTCCGTCAGAGAATGCCAATACCATTCCGCATACGGGGTTTGGTTTTTGGTCTTGACCGGTGCAAATGCCGGAACAGAGTAGACGCCCCAATGGATGAAAATGCCGAACTTTGCGTCCGTGTACCAGGGCGGGCAGGGCCGCTTGTCTATCGACGCCCAAGTGGGCTCGAAGCGTTGTGCGCTCCGCGAAAGCCCAGGGCCCGCGACCAGTCCGGCGGGGAGCGCCGCCATCATCTTCAGAGCGTCTCTTCGTCGCATGAACATCTACGATACACCCGCTATCGGAGACGGAAGAGTGCAGAGGCATGAGACGGCAGCGTGACTTTCAGCGTGTCCTTACTGCCAAGGTCCTTATGTTCCCAGAGATCGCGCACACTGAAGTTGGTCTTGCCGGCTCCGATGGCCTGAAGCGGGTAGGTGATGGATTTCTGCGCCTCGGACAGATTGAACAACGCGAGATACGCGCCGACGCCGTCGTCCGGTTTAGAAACCCATACGGCCTGCGATGCATCTTTGCTGAGCTGTCGTGCGCCGTGCGCGTTTTGGTCCACGTCCAGCACCTCTCTATTCGTTAGCAAAGCTGTGGTCCAATCATCCAACTTTGTAAGATTAAGACCTGCTACGAGAGGAGAACGGAGCATCGACCAGAGCGTCATGACGGTGCGCTGCTCATCGTGCGTCAACTCGCTGGTACGCGCCTTTCCATATCCGGGACGGGGGCCGATGTAGCCGAACGGCAACATGTCAGCATCAGGCCAGTGGCCAGTTTGGACCAGCGGAGCCCAGGTTGCTGCTCGATCGAATTGTCCAAGAAGACCTTGCGGGAAGGTTCCTTCAGACGCCGGCTTCCAGCGGTCCCAGAAGTCGTCTGAGATTCGCCACATTTGCGCGTAATGCCGCAGATGATCTACCTTGTCGGGCGGCGTGGGCCCAGGCGAAAGACTGAGCACGATGGGACGCCCGGTCTTGCGCAGCGCATCGCTGAACATGCGAATTTCGTCGCTCAGATACGGCACTGTAATGCAATCGATCTTGACAAAGTCGATCCCCCAACTGGCGTAGAGAGAAGCCAGCGAATCATAGTACGCCTGTCCGGCGGCGTTTGCTTTCACGCCATAGTTGTCTGCGTTCCAGCGGCAGGTGTCGGACTTGTTCGCGGCTTCGGAAGCCTTAAATTTCGAACCCGCGATCGGCAGATTTTTGTCTACCGCCTCGCGCGGGATGCCGCGGATGATGTGTATCCCGAACTTCATCTTCTGCGCGTGAACCCAGTCGGACAGGCCCTTGAAGCCGGCGTCCTTTGCGGCCGAGGGAAAACGGTTCAGCGCTGGCGTGTAGCGGCCGGTGGCATCGAGTGTGAACTTGAAGCTGCCAGGTTTCGCTTCGGGGTTTGGTAGATACCAGCCTTCGTCAACGACCGTATATTGCCAGCCGTATTTCAGTAATCGATCGGCCAGAACAGTTGCATTGGCACGGTACTCGCTTTCGGTCACGCTCAAACCGTACGAGTCCCAACTGTTCCACCCAATAGGCGGCTTCGGAGCCAGAGTGGAAGAGGTCTGCTGGGCGAGTAAGCTCCCAAGTGCCAGGAAAAAAGACAGAAGCATTCGCATGCGCCAGTAGTTTATAGCATCAAAGCTAACATTGAGAAAAATGCGCGCTCCACTCGCTTTCCTGCTGATTGCTTTGGCGCTTCTGCTTGGCGCTGCGCCTCTGGATCTGGCTCCTCGGGTGGCGAAATGGCAGCGGGTGAATATGCCGCTCGATCTCAGTTCTCTCAGTTCGAGAGATAAGCAGGTGGTGAGAAGTTTGATCGCCGCATCCCAACAGATTGAGGCGATCTACTGGCGTCAGAGCGATCCCGCTGGCCTCCAGCTTCTCCTCCGTACCAAAGATCGTGATCTGAAGCGGATGCTGATGATCAATGGGGGCCGGTTCGATCTGATTGACGAGAACCGGCCGCTTATCGGAGACCAGGCCGCGCCTCCCGGACGCGCTTTGTATCCGCCGAATCTGACGGCGGAGAAGATTAGAGAGTATGTGGCAAAGCATCCGGCACAAAAGGCTTCGATCTACAGCCCCTATACAGTTGTGGTCTCATATGGGGCGGACCTGCGGGCTATTCCCTATCACACGTTTTATGCGACGTGGCTAAAAGGGGCGGCGGACAGGCTCCGCGAGGCGGCGGGCGAGAGTGCGGATCCGCAGTTCGCAGTGTTTCTTCGGATGCGCGCTGACGCCTTGCTCACTGATGACTATTACAAAAGCGATCTGGCCTGGATTGA
>JAOAPP010000280.1 GCA_025462985.1 Bryobacterales bacterium
GAAGATCGCTCAGCGCGGGGTCGGTGATCCCGAGGCGAGATACAAACTTGCCCAAGCCTATGCAGTGCTAGGCGATCCGCCGTCGGCTCTCCGAGTGTTCAGAGAGAGCATCGAAAACGGATTTTTCCCTTATCCGTACTTCCTGACCGACCCACTTCTGGACAGCCTTCGTTCCAAACGCGAATTCAATCACCATATGAGCGTGGCGCGTCAGCGACACGAAGCGTTCGTCAGCTCCTTCTTTCCGAAGGCACCCGTTCGGACAGGGTGACACTGGCTTTTGTTCGGTGACAACAACCCCGAGCAGGCAAGCAGTCTGCAAACTTGGAAATCGTTTGCAAAACTTTTTGACACGCCTTTAGGACTTGAGGTCCGGAGCTCGGCTAAGTTATCCATGCGAAACAGGCGGCGCTACCGAACAAGCGTCAGTCGAAGTCGCCATATAACAAGGAGCACAAAATGAACAACGCTTGCCGACGAAATTCTTGGGGTGCCGCGTCAGCCCAAAACATTTTTCGAGGTTTTCTGGTTGCGGCCATAACACTGGCCGTCTCTGGCCCCGCTTCCGCTCAAACTAAGAAGGATGAAATTAGCTTCGATCTCGTGCCGAATCCGCCATTCGTTGATTGCCTTCGGGTCAACAGCGATGAGCCCCTGCGGGCCCATGTTACGGTGATCCGCGGAAAGCTAAACGACACATTGACCTTGGACCTGGACGGTATCAAGCCGGGACTAGCCTTCGATTTGTTTACAGTCCAGCGAAGTCGGTTCAAGGCAGATGGTTCCCTAGACCCCGACTTCACGAATTTCGGTCTGGCTTGGTACCAGTCTGATATCGAGATTGGCAAGTACAGGGATAGTGGCCATGTCCGCATCAGGACCATTCTTCTCGATCAAATCTTCGGCTTCGATCCCGACGTCGCCTTACCGCCGACCAACACGTTCCACGTCGGATTCTGGTTCAACAATCCGGAAGATGCTGCGGCGTGCGGGTTTGATCCAACCAAGCCCACGCCGTTCAATGGAGAGCACAGAGCCGGACCGCTTGCGATGATCAGCCTCCCAGATGCTACGACTGGATTGGGACCGCTATGCACAGATCCCAACGACACCACATCACCTGCTACCTGTAATCCATAATCTAGGTGGCCGTACAAGGTTGGGGTGAGCGAAACTCGCTCGCCCCACCCGAACAATTCGATGCAGAGCACATCTGCTCTCCTAATCGACGTTTCTGCAACCGATGCTGGTTCTGCAGCCCCTGATGATTGACGGCTGCTGCGAACCGGTAGACACACCGAGGAAATTCTGCCTTATAGCTGGGTCAGGCGCTAGCCGGAAGTATCGCCACTGACGTCCCTTCTTAAGACGATGATCCTCAAATCTTACGATCCTGGATCGTACTGCCCGTCGTACCCTTCGCGGTCATCTGCCCTCGAGCCCGATCACAAATCTCGAAAACTAAATCCAGCCCGGTATGAGTGACTTACCGCCTCTGTCGAGCGCCTCGCCGCGCGCGCAAAGCCAAAATACCCGCGAGAACTCGAACCATGTCAGCACCCGCCTCCGCGATCATTCACCCCGCAAATAACCAAACCGGTCCACGCACCGCTATCGGCAAAGAAATCTCCAGCAACAACGCCCTGCGCCACGGCGGAGCCTCGAACAAACCCATCGTGCCCGGCGAAAATCTAGCCGATTTTGAGGCTCTTCTCAACAGCCTCACCGACGACTATCGCCCCGATACTGAACAATCCCGTCTCTTCGTCGAAAACCTGGCGACGGCTCACTGGCTCCTCGCCCGCAGGCAGCGCGCCTGCAACGCCGTCGAAGCCGCCGTCTACGGAGATCAACCCGATGAGGCGCAGTGGACCGACGCGCACCACAAACGCCTCGCCCTCGCCAATCGCTACAAGGTCCAGGCCGAACGTTCCCTCAAACGCGCGTTAAACAACCTTGAAGGCTTGCAGAAATGGAGCCATGCCGGAGCCGACCGAGAACGCCGGCGCGAGCAATGGGCAGCGGAGCAAGCTATCCGGGAGCGCCGCATGACTCTCCAGGAGCAGAACTTCGAACTCGCTAAAAGCCGCGCCGCGGAGCGGGCATTTCGTTCCGTAAAAAACGCCGTTTCTTCGCCTGAGCGTGCCGAGTTGAACTCCGCCCCCGCCGATCCTATCGAGGAAACCGACGCATCCACCCGGGTCCATCCCGGCATGAGCGACGTTCGCAGCACCTCAGTAAGCTGGCTTTACGGCTCGCGCTAAGTTCTGCTAAACCAGGTTCGCCAAACAGTATCCACTGTCGCATGGGTCAAAGCCGATGCCAGCAAACTTCCTCCGCGCCGATACGCCTCGCCATAGAACCATCCCGCGACGCTCGCGAGCGCAACGTATCGCCAGTTCGGGAACGGCGCGTGCAAAATATGGAACAACCCGAACAGAACGGAGACAAGGAACTGCGCCTTGAGCGCAGAACCGAACGACTCGCTGAGGAGCGATTGCAGGAACCCGCGGAAGAACATTTCTTCGAGGAGCGCAATAAACAGAAAGATCTCGAGATACTCCAAGCCGAACTGCAGAGCGCCGCGCCAGCGCGGATGCCACCCTGTGAAGCCAAGCAGAAAGCCGGCGGGAATGGCTATCGCGGCAAAATACAGGAAGTTCAGGGTCGCTGCCTTCAGAGCTCTTCGAGTGAATTGAAGCCGATAATGAAGCCCGGGCACAGGCCTGATGAATGTCCACGCGCTCGCCCCGACTGCGATCAGCAGCAGCCGCCCCATGAAATCCAGGTTCACCGGAACGCGCCACACGTTGCGAAGCCACCCGCCCAGCACCACCGCGATCATCCAGACAGCAACGAACAAATCGCTTTGTGAGAAGCGTTGTCCGTCAGCGGGAGGGATTGTTCGGTAAAGGATCGCAGGCAGGCAGGCAACACTGGCAATTCGCAACACGGCAGCCAGTCGGAAGTCACCTGTGCCCCAGGCGTACAGCATATAGGGGATACAGAGAAGTGCGCAGAATGCCCACGTGGTCTGTACTTTTCCCGTAAGCGTCCGTCCGGCTTGTGTCCCGGGCAGCAGCGCAAGCGACAGCAGCAGCAGAAAGCAACCATAGATCCCAATCGCAGTTCCGAAGCCGAGGTGAAACCGACGCGAATAGCCGATTGCCACCGCCCCAAAGAGAATGGCAAGGGCCGCGATCACCCCTGCAAAGCGGGCCCAGGGGACCTTCGCCATGTTGCTGGAAACTTGGACTTCCGCATCCATAAAACACTCGCTTTTAAACTATAAGTTCATGTTCAGACTTCTGATCCCGCTACTCCTTTTGTCTATGCAGGGGAGCGCCGGCCCTGCCGACCAGCAGGCCTCCGGCAAACAAACCAAGCACGTGCGCATCAAGCCTGCCGCCCTTGCCGGATTCGTAGGTCAGTATCGTGACCTTCGGGAACCGGAGCTGGTTTATTCGTTCTCGACTGACGGCGCGAGTCTTTATCTGCAATCAGCTCATATTCCCAAAGCCAAACTGGTGGCTGTCTCGAAAATGGAGTTCACCTCGGAGGAGGAAGCCTCGGCCCACTACATTTTCAGCAAAGGCGACCATGGCCAGTCGAAAGAGATGAAATGGGCCACGCGGAGAAATTCTGGATCTGCCGTCAAGATCAGTGACCAGCCTCAGGAGTTTCACTTTCGTCAGTACACTCGCCAGGAAGTCATGATTCCCGTCCGCGACGGGATCAAGCTTCACGCGATCATTTTGCGGCCCGCCGAGGAGACTCAGTCGCTGCCCTTCCTGCTCAGCCGCACACCATATGGCGTCGATGAGTGGACTCCGGCATCGATCAACGCGCGCAACTCGGAGCTAGCCGCCGACGGATACATCTTTGTGGAGCAAGACATTAGGGGCCGCTACAAATCGGAAGGCCGGTTCGAGATGATGCGGCCGCTGGCCGACCACTCCGATCCGAAGCAAGTGGATGAGAGCACCGACGCCTACGACACGGTCGACTGGCTCTTGAAAAATATCCCGAACAACAACGGCCGAGTTGGCATCGTCGGAATTTCCTATCCGGGATTTCTGACGGCGGAAGCCGGTATTGACCCGCACCCCGCCGTAAAGGCCGTTTCGCCCCAGGCCCCAATGACGGATGTCTGGATCGGCGACGACTTCTTTCACAACGGCGCGTTTCGCGAGACCTACGGCTACGACTATGTAGTCGGCCTCGAAAGCAGCCATGAGAACGCCTTCGGCAAATTGGATCAGGATGCATACGATTACTTCCTCAACGGGGGTTCTTTCCTGAACGTCGCGCGCGGAGCGAACATCGCGCAGCTACCGACTTCTCTAGCCTTTGTTGAGCATCCGGCCTACGATAACTTCTGGCGTTCACGCGCCGTTGAACCCCATCTGACAAAGGTTGCGGTACCCACGCTGCTGGTCGGCGGATGGTGGGACCAGGAGGACATGTGGGGTCCGCAGGCTGAGTATGCAGCACTTGAGCCGAATGACAAGTCCAATGAAAACTTTTTGGTGCTGGGGCCCTGGAATCATGGGCAATGGGTGGCAACAACTCGCTACCTCGGCGATCTGGAGTTTGGCGCAGCGGTTGGAGAGCAGTTTCGAAAGCAAATTGAAGTGCCCTTCTTCGCGCACTACCTGAAAGGCGAGAACGGGTTCGATCTGAAAGACACGGCGACCTTCCAAACCGGTTCGAATCGCTGGATGCGCTACAGTCATTGGCCGCCGAAAGAAGGTACTCAGGGACGCAATCTTTATCTGGCGGGCAACAACTCACTTACCTTCAATCAGCCGAGCGGAACGGACGACGGAAGCGCAACCGCCTATGTTTCTGATCCGGCAAATCCGGTCCCGTATCGTAAACGCCCGATTGAGGCGACCTATGCGCCCAGCGGCTCGGGCTGGTACACCTGGCTCGTTCAGGATCAGCGATTCCTGGAGGGACGCAAGGATGTTGCTTCCTGGACCACGCCGGTTCTGGACAAGCCGGTGACTGTTACTGGAGATGTAATAGCGGATCTGTTTGCGTCGACTTCGGGCACCGACAGCGACTGGGTCGTGAAGTTGATCGACGTGTATCCGAATGACGCTCAGCTCGGAAAGCTCTCAGGGGACGAATTGATGATCGCGAGCGAAATTTTTCGGGGACGCTACTGGAAGGGTTTTGGTGCTCCGGACGCTCTGCCCGCGAACAAGCCGGTGGAATATAAGTTCAGTCTGCACGGAGCCGACCACGTCTTTCTCAAGGGCCACCGCATCATGGTGCAAGTGCAAAGCACCTGGTTTCCGCTGTACGATCGCAATCCGCAGCAGTTCGTCCCGAACATCATGAGCGCGACGAAGGACCAGTACAAGATCGCCACGCAGAAAGTCTTCTGGTCTGCCGACCATCCTTCGCACATCGAGTTGCCCGTGGCGGACGATCGATCCGCCATCGCTCGAATCGCGGGAAAATAAGTTGTGGGATTGATGCATGCTCCTCTCCTGCTGTTTGCCGGGTTTCTTTTGCCCGTGTTTTCGAGCCTGGCAGCCGCGCAGTTTATTGGCAGCCAGCCTCCGGCCGCAGGACGATTTCTGGTGGCCACGGACAAGTTGGGGGATCCCAACTTCTCGCAAGCAGTGGTGCTCATCACTCAATACGATGCCGATGAAGGTACGGTCGGGCTCGTTGTGAACCGCAGGACCGACATGCCCTTATCGCGGGTTTTCCCAAAGAAGGGCGCAACGGAAGATCCGGTGTTTGCGGGGGGCCCGGTAGACATTCGACTCGTGCAGGCGCTCGTCCGGAGGTCCGCGAAGCCAAATCATGCAACTCATCTGGTCGACGACGTATACGCCATTGCTGGCAAAGAGGAGATCGAGAAGTCCATTGCTGCAAAGGTTGAGCCTTCAAAGTTTCGAGCCTATCTAGGCTATGCCGGTTGGGGCCCGGGTCAACTGGAAGAGGAGATCAAGGTCGGTGCATGGTCTGTACTGAATGCAGCGCCGAAGACGATCTTCGATGAAGATCCTGACTCCCTGTGGGATCGCCTCAACCGGGTCGCACACAGCCAGATCGCGCGACTTGATGATCGAACAGAGTCGAAAGCTTTCTCATATCCTCAAAGACAAGTTCAGCGTCCGCTCCCAGCAACCGGTCTTGGTGTCCAGGCCTCGAATCTTGCGCCGCCCGCAAACCTAAACACTCGCACAGCGTCGAGTATGCTTCACATCGAAATCTTCTACTGCCCGATAATCTCAACGATCTCCGGGTCGGCTCTCGTCCAGGCTTTCGCGCCTTCCTGCGTGAGTTTGCGGGCCTGATCATCCCAGTGCAGGGTGGTTATGGTGCGTTGGCCGGATTCGTAGGCGTACGGTAGCCGTCGTCGTTATAAAGGGCGAACGTTGCATCCGCACTTGGATACACACGGACCTTCGCAATATTCTGCGCTTGCGCGATGCTCTCAATCTGCTCCCCGGTACGCACAATTGAGCCAGCGCGGACAAACGAGGGCAGAGTGTAACCGCAGATACTTCTCGAGTATTGGCTCTGCCTGCTTCCCGTACGACCAGACTTCGTCGTATTTGCGGCTGCCGTGAGTTCTGAGTTTGGCTGGAAGGCCCCGTACTCGAACCATCGAGTGTAGAGCTCCGGATAGTCATCGTACCCGCCAACG
>JAOAPP010000287.1 GCA_025462985.1 Bryobacterales bacterium
TACTTTCCATCAATCGACGAGCAATCTAGTTGAAGCGTCCGTTTCCTTCAGCACTTATGTTCCCGAACGTACTCGGGCGTGGCTAAATATACATTTAAGGCGTCGAGCCCCAATACCCTGCTCGGCTTCGAACCGGTAAGTGAATAGATTCCCATCCCAATGCTTGGGATGGCCTGGGCTTGCCATCGGGAGTATCCAAAAGATAGCCACTCCCACCAACCTAGTCGGCCACGCATTAGTAAGCGCGATGACGTACCACGCTATGTTCCTTCTGCAATCCCAGCCTTTGAATCGAAGTTGATTCGGCAGCTCACGCGGGTTAGGAACGAAAAACGCCCTAGCCTTGTGGAATCCACCTGGACGGTTAGTCGTTTTAAACCGGCCAATGTTCTAAGTGAGGGATTGGCACTAAGCGAGGCAACGCGATATTCTTTTTTCGTTCGAAGCTAACTTTACCGGAGGGTGAAGGCACGGGTTTGCAGAACGAATCTTGGCAGGACGAGTCTGCGAGCAAGGCCTCCACACCCGCCTTGATTCTCTTTATCGCACTGCCTGAGGGAAAAGACAACCCAGAGCCGGGATAGTTCCGTTAGACCGCCTGCCGCGGCAATGCCCGTTGTGTCGAAAGCACACGATCATTGGCCACGGGAAGCGACTTCGTTCAGCTCACGATGAGCGCCTCAAAGCTGTTTGGGTGCGACGCGGTTTGTGTCGATCATGCCGGAAGGCGTTTACGATCTTGCCGAACTGGCTGGCTCCGTCTGCGCACTACACACTGCATTGTCGCCAGCAGGCGTGTGAGCGGATTGCTGCGGGCAGTGCGCTGGAACAGGCAGCACCGCACTGCCAAGATCCAGCGCGTTTGCCTGATCCTTCGACCATGCGCCGCTGGGCGCAACGGAGATTGCTCTGCGTGTGGTGGTGGTTCAAGGCCGGCACAACATACGAACACTTTCTGCCGTCACCCACCATCCTTGCCTGGGATGTGGCCGCCCTTTGCCGTAATCTCCCGCTAGAGGCAAGAAGTCCATGAGGCCGCGAGCTCTCGACGAGCTAAAGCAGCAGATTCCGCTGCTGGATTATTTACAGTCGCAGGAGTGGCGACCGGCGCGAGCGCTGAGAGGTGGCCGCTGGCTGGGATTGTGTCCATTGCATACCGATCACAAGCCGAGTTTCCTGGTCGATCCACAGAAGAGTCTGTTCTATTGCTATGGCTGTGGCCGAGGCGGTGACGTAATTCGCTTCGTCGAGCTTTTTCACCAGGTCAACTTTCTGCAAGCCTTGACCTTGTTGCGAGAGTGGTGCGGTGTAACGCCGTTGCTCAACGCGGCCATTGATTTTTATCGCTTTCAGTTGCACCGCCATAACGAACCGCTGGCGTATTTGGATCAGCGCGGACTCCGTTCGCCCGAGGTGATCGAACACATGCGGATCGGCTACGCGGCCGGCAGTGGCTTGCGAGGTTGGCTTACTCAGTCGGGATATCCACTCGCTGTCCTATGCTCTGCCGGTCTGATCACGAAGGCTGGGTACGACAGTTACATCCGACGCATCGTCATCCCCTTGGAAAACAATCTCTATGGCCGCAGCATCCGTAGCTCGGCGCCAGCGCATCGATTCTTACCGGGGTCGAAAGGCGGATTGTATTTGTGGGAGCAAGTGCGTCGCTACGCGGAGGTGATTCTAGTGGAAGGCCTGTTCGACTATGCCGTGGTGTGGCAGGCCGGCTTTCACAACGTCACCTGCTCGCTGGGGAACCATCTCAACGCCCGCCAGTTCCAACAACTGTGTGACGGCCCACGCGCTGTCTATCTGACGTTCGATGCCGATGCGAATGGCAGTGGCCCACGTGCTGCGCAACATCTTTCGCGCCGTCTCTGGGCACAAGGAATAAAGGCCCGTCGAGTTCAACTGCCCGATGGGCACGATCCGAACAGCTTCTTCGTCCAAGGTGGCGAGGCTAGCCAGTTCCAATCGCTGCTGGAGACGGCTCGACCATGACGTTTCGAGTTCTTCACCAATCCACTCCGAACAAGACACGTTGCCCGTATCGCGTCGTCGTGAAGACAACAGGACGTGAGATTGACTGGATCAATCAGTATCTCGATTACGAAACCCTGCGCCGCCTCACCGACAACACCCTGCGCAGTTATGCGCACGAGTTATTGCACTTTCTCCGTTGGTGGGAGAGTGTTCATCACACCGACCTGGTCACCAAAGATTCACTCACGGAATCGACGCTGCTCGACTATGTGCGATTCCAATCCGGTCTTCCGCGTCCGTTGTCCGGCGGCACCATTAACCAGCGCGTTGCCATCGTCGATAAAGCCTTGCGCCACGTGTTCCCAGCTGCTCCTCAACAGATTGCTCCCGGATTCCAGCAGTCCTATTGGCAACGTGCACCAATGGGGATCGGACGGCCGCAGCTCGCCTTGAGCCGCTTGCGGGTGAAGTCCCCGAAACGAACCATGGCGCCACTGTCGGTGGACGAGGTAGCGCGATTTTGGTCTAGTTTTCGTACCTCGCGAGATCTCGCCATAGTGGGCTTGATGCTGCTGCAAGGACTTCGCTCCCAAGAGGTCCTGAATCTGAATCGCGACGATCTGTTGTTGGCAGAAGCGCAGATTCGCGTGCGCGGCAAGGGTAATAAGACGCGATTCCTTCCGTTGGCTCCGGAAGCAACTCAGTTGCTCGATCATTATCTGCGGCTGGAGCGCCCCGCTCAGTCAACCGATGCTTTGTTCGTTTCACTGAAGGGCCCGGCTCGTGGCGCCCGCATGACTCCTGCGGGGCTCCGCTCACTGTTTCGCCATCATCGACAGAGCACTGGCGTCAAAATCGCCAATCCACATCGTTTTCGTCACACCTTTGCCTCGGATATGGTGCGTGGTGGTGTTAGTCTGCCGGCGCTCATGCAATTGATGGGACATGCGCAAATCCAAACCACCCTCGTCTATATGCAGGTCACTCCTCTCGAGGTCTACCAGCAATATGCGCGAGCGGTCGCACAGCTCATCAGGCCTGTGCCGGTTCCGCGATCATGAAGCTCTCCCGCCATGTTCCCGTTGAGCATCCACTGGCTCTCCCGTTCCAACTAGCCGTTGAGTCTCTCACTACCGGCCTCGTTTATGAATCGGCCCGTCAGTACCGTGGTACGGTGCGCAACTTCCTGCTCTATATCGGCGAAGAGCACCCCGCCGTGTGTTCCCTAGATCAGTTGCGCCGCGACCCGCACATTCTTGGCTGGTTCAATCATCTGCATTCACGGACTCCACCATTGGCAACAGCTGTCTACATCTGTCGCCTCATGCATCTGCGTTGTGTCCTGGAGGAGTTGGCCTGGACCGCACAGCTTCCCGATTTAGCGCGTCTCATCCGTCGCCAAGACTCCCCGCGCCCTCCGCAACGCATTCCTCGCGCCTTGACGGCACAGCAGGATCAGCTCATCCAGCAGGAGTTACTTCGCCGCAACGATCTGGCCGCCAATGTCTTCTTACTTTTGCGCCATACCGGTATGCGCATTGGTGAATGCGCCGACCTTTCCTACGATTGCCTCCGAAATGTAGGTCCGGATCGCTGGACCATTCACGTCCCGCTTGGCAAATTGAAGACGGAACGATTGGTCCCGGTCGACTCATTTGTATGTGAGCTGGTACAGCGGCTGCGCTTCTTCCGTTCCTTCGATTCTTTACCACCAGACGGCCGCTTGCTATCGCGTCCTCATGGCAAGCAGGCGTTGATCAGACAACTGCGGCCCTACTTGCAGGAAGTGTCCACAGCCGTCGGTATCATTCGCATCGTTCCGCACCAGCTTCGACACACCTATGCCAGTGAGATGGTTCGTTCGGGCGTGACCTTGCCCGCGCTCATGAAACTACTCGGGCATACAGATCCCGAAATGACGATGCGCTACATCGATGTCACTTCAAATGATCTGCAGCGCGAGTTCCACCTAGCCCGCTCGCAACCTCGACATCTCGTCCCACAGCCGAAAACACCTACACTCTCGCAACGTATCGGCCGGGACGGTGTCATGGACGCTCTGCTCTTCGCTCAGCATGCTCTTGAAATGTTTCGCCGGTCTCTGCCGGACGACACGCTACGGCATTGCCTCGATCGACTTTCGAATCGCCTGACAAAGATCCTCTCCGAAATCCGTAAACTCAAGCCGTCACAATAACCGGCAGAGATTGGCCGGATAAGTCGGCTAAACGACAAATGAAGGGAGCGGCAGGCAGGTTTGAGGTCCGTTTACCTTCGACAATCCCGATTAGTGAAGGTAGTCCCGATTCAGATCTACTCGCCGTCTTATTAGCGGCCAGTGCCGGAAGCGATAACTTCCAGATAGCCGACAATGCGTCCGGAAGGCAGTCGGCTGCTCAGTGACCTGCCCGACCTTCCTGCATTTCAACGCGGAATGTAAGATCCGCACCCGTCAACCTATTTACACGAGCAGCCTGTCAACACCGCGTCTGCGCAAGCCATCACGTTTGCTTTGCCTGTTTGTGCTCAAGGAACTGGATGCACGGTCGTGTTGAACAGAAACTGGCTTTCCAGGTCTGTCCGGTCGCCGGGCTTCTTGCCCATGAGTGGCTGCAACCGCGCCGAGAGAG
>JAOAPP010000301.1 GCA_025462985.1 Bryobacterales bacterium
TTTCGGAGGCAAAGCTCTGAATGGCGGGGTCCCGCCCCTTCTTTACCTCGCGTCTGAAGCTTTTTACGCGCGCCGCGTTTTGCTTTGCCATCGCTTTTATGTAGACGCGGTCGAATCGAGGGCTGGACAGGTACTCGATCTTGTGCCGCAAGGCTAAGTCACCCGCTGTCAGATCGGCCGGCAGCGTCATTCTCTTCACTGCAACAATGTTCCTCAGCTTGGGGCTTATGGCCGTGTACTCGTCGACCATGAGCCTCCCGAAGGCCTGAACTTCCGGATTGCTCGACCTCTGGACAGCCAGATTGCCCAGCTCAACCTGTCCAGCGGCAGTTAGAGACAAGCCCGTGACAAAGTTGATGTCCGGGGATCTCAGCATCAAATTGCTCCCCTCGTCGAGCGCGGGTGCCTGCCCGGCTCCGCAGGGAACGCTGAGAAAGAAAAGGGAGAGGAGCACCATCTCCGGCCTACCCCTCCATCGAGAAATCACTCATGAGCCTCAATATGAAGAGTACTGCGCCTGCCCTGGCAGATGACTGCGTGGGCACACATCCGCACATGTCGATTGCCAATCACAGCCAGGGGCGGATGAATGGCTCGGACCGTATCACCGCACGAGACCGCTCCCGCGCTGATGGAAGCGACCGGGCAGATCTACCGATGTATGGCCAATGAGAGTGGCCTTGGGCTGAGGGCAGCGTCGGTACCTGCTGGATTCGGCCAGCTAGGAAATGTTGTTCGCTATGGCGTAGCGCGTCATCTGGGCCGTGGAGTGCAGGCCCAGTCGTTGCATGATGGCTGCGCGATGGAACTCAGCCGTTCTCACCGAGATGTTCAGCTGATTGGCGATGTCCTTAGCGCTGCAGCCGACCGCAATCAGGCGCAATACCTCACGCTGACGCGCGGTCAGATCGTTCTTTCCGCCTGCTCCGGGACGTAACCCGCCAGACGAGGGTGCCAGGAGCGTGCTGCCTTCGAGCACGGCATGGACGGCGGAAAGCAGTTCGTTCGCAGTGAGCTGCTTGGATAGGTACGCCTTCGCACCCACCTGGGCAGCTTGGTCCACATAGGCCGAATCCGAATACATAGAAAGGAAGACGATAGGCAAGGCAGGCCGGCGCTCAAGAACCTTCCTGGCAGTCAAAAACCCGTCGCCGCCCGGCATGCCGACATCGAGGATCGCTACGTCCGGTTGAAATTCATCGACTGCATTGATAAACGCCTGGCTGTTATCCACGGCCAGTACATCGAATTCGGAGCGCATCATGGCGCCAAGGGCATCGAGGATGATTTTATGGTCATCGCCCAAAAGCAACTTGGGGAGCGTGGTTTCACGGGTGTGTGTTGATTCTTGCTGCAAGGTTGTACCTCGGTACTAAGGGGACGCGATCGTAGAGTTACAGTATCCAGGTAAAACTACTGGTGATACTGAAAAAATTAAGAACATTTCACCGGCATTTCCTGTGAGCCAGCATACCGCTTCCGGCACCCTGGTAGAATCACCGCCTGGGTTATCATACGGAATGCGTCACCGGAGCATCTGTGGCGCAATTCCAAATATGCGTGTTGCAATCATCGGTACCGGCTACGTTGGTCTGACGACCGGCGTCTGCCTGGCGTTCATCGGGCATCAGGTATTTTGCCTCGATACGAACGAGAGCAAGATCAAGGATCTTAAGGCGGGAAAAATCCCGATTTACGAACCCTACCTTGCAGAATTGATGGAGGAATCGAAGCCAAATCTCCACTTCACGAGCAGCTATGCCGACGCGATTCCCGGCGCCGAGGTAGTATTCATTGCCGTGGGGACGCCGCCTACCCCGTCAGGCGCTCCGAACCTCGAATATCTTTCGCAGGCCGCGAAATGCATCGGGCAGTATGTGACGGGAGCCTTCACCGTTGTTGTGAACAAGTCCACGGTGCCGATCGGCAGTGGCAATTGGGTTGGCGCGCTCCTTCGGGAATCGATCGAAGCTCGCTGCAGCGGGCCGGCATGCGAATTTGCGGTTGCTTCGAACCCCGAGTTTCTGCGCGAGGGCTCGGCGCTTCATGACAGTCTCTATCCGGATCGCATCGTGGTCGGAGCGGACGAGCAGCGGGCGCTCGAAGTGATGTACTCGCTGTACCGTCCTATTCTCGACCAAACGTTCGCGGCTCCCACCTACCTGCCTCGGCCGGAGGAGGTCGCGGCACCGTTGCTCTCTACCGATCTGGCGTCGGCAGAGTTGATCAAGTATGCAGCAAATGCTTTTCTAGCTCTCAAAATCAGCTTCATCAACGAAATTGGGATTGTCGCGGAACGCGTCGGCGCAAACATTTCAGAAGTGGGCCGCGGCATCGGTCTGGATAGCCGCATCGGTTCTCGATTCCTGAGCGCTGGCATCGGCTGGGGTGGTTCGTGCTTTGGCAAGGACACAGCCGCGCTGGTGGCGACGGCCGGGGAATACGGGCTGCACCTGCCCATTGTGGAAGCGGCCCGCACGGTGAACTCCCGCCAGCGCGACCGGGTGGTGGAAAAGCTCCTTAACGAGCTGAAGATTCTAAAAGGCCGTACTGTGGGACTGCTTGGACTCGCCTTCAAGCCGAACACAGACGACCTGCGA
>JAOAPP010000422.1 GCA_025462985.1 Bryobacterales bacterium
TGCATATGGCCGCGGCGGGTGGCGTGCCGGTCGTGGAGCTTTCGTGCCATCCCCTCACAGGCGCAGAAGGCAGCGCGCATTCTCCTGTACGGTATCACCCGTTGGGAGTACCGCAGATTGTTTTGCAGCCGGCAGACTTTGCTGCACCCTGCCATTACGAATGTCTTTCGAGTACCCCACATTGCCTGCTAAACATTTCCGTCGATCAGGTGACCGCAGCGGCAACCGACTTACTCGCAAAGCATTCCATGGACCGAACAGCGCCAAGCCTGCGACGTAAGAGTGACCGGACGATGGCCCAGACGGCCTAGCGCAGTTTCATTCACTTGCTCGACGAGCGAACCAAAAGGAACTTTTAAATGGCCCAAATTACAACTCTTGAGACTTTGTTATTGCTTCGGCCGGAATGGCGGGCGAGCGGCAAAACGGTCGTTTGGACAAACGGTTGTTTCGATCTGCTCCACGCCGGGCACGTTCGCAATTTGAAAGAAGCAAAAGCCGAAGGAGACATCCTCATTGTCGGTGTGAACAGTGACAGCAGCGTCCGCGCCAACAAAGGCCCCGAGCGGCCGATTGTCCCGGAAGCCTTGCGTGCCGAAATGCTCGCCGCCATCGCCTGGGTGGATTACGTTGTCATCTTTGATGATTCGACTCCGATCGAGATCCTGCGCACATTGCAGCCGGATGTTCACTGCAAGGGCGCCGACTACGCGGACGGCAGCAAGCCTATGCCTGAAGCGAACGTCGTTCACAACTACGGCGGCCGGATTGCCTTTCTCGATCTGCATCTGAACTGTTCCACGTCTGCTCTGATTGCGAAGATCCGTGCTCAGACCACGTCCAAGGCTGAATCGGCATTGGAGGACAATCCGGAAGGCTTGGAAGACACCTCCGCGCCGTTTTCCTTTTCTCTTGTCGATCGCCTCTCAGCGGCGCGTGTCATGGTTGTCGGGGACGTGATGCTCGATGAGTATGTCGTCGGCGGCATCTCGCGCATTTCCCCGGAAGCGCCCGTCCCCATCATTGACGTGCTCGAGCGGAGACACGTACCCGGAGGAGCGGCCAATGTGGCTGCCAATATCACGGCCCTTGGTGCGCGCGCATCCCTGGTCGGGTTGGTGGCGGATGACGGTCCGGGCGGGATTGTCAAGGCATTGTTGCGGGAAAGCAAAGTAGTTGTGGATGGCCTGGTGAGCCCGCAAAATCGTCACACGATTTGTAAGACACGTCTCGTCGCAGGGCAGCAGCAGATTGCGCGAGTGGACCTCGAAAGCAAAGCGCCTGTACCGGAGAGTGACTGCCAGGAAGTCCTGAAACGCGTGGGTCGCTTACTGCCGGAGGCGGATGTCTGCGTCCTCTCGGATTATGCGAAAGGAATGCTCACCGAAGGAGTATGCCAGGAAGTGATTCGACTGGCTCGCGAGCAGGGTAGGCCAATCATTGTCGACCCGAAAGGTCGTCAGTTTCAGAAGTACCGTGGCTGTTCGGTCATTACGCCCAATGTCAAAGAAGCAGGTGTGGCGGCTGGATTCGATATCGAGTCAGAAGAGGATCTCCATCGTGCTTCGGAGATTCTACTTCAGCTGTTGCCCGGAACGTGCGTGCTGATCACCCGCGGACCACAAGGCATGACTCTGTTTCGGGAATCGCACGATCCTGTGACGATCCCCACGATTGCGCAGAGCGTCTTTGATGTGGTCGGTGCAGGTGATACCGCCGTCGCGACCTTGGCGGTCGCAATCGGGGCCGATTTTGCGATAGAAACTGCCATTCGGCTCGCGAACACCGCGGCGGGCATTGCGGTCGGCAAGCACGGGACCGTGGCCGTCGGAATAGACGAGTTGACGTCGCATCCGGAGACGTTTTCAGTACTGCGCGATGCCTCGCCAGATCCTCTCAGGAGATTCTATGCCGAAACCTATTAGCGTTGTGCCAACTTCAATGTCCAAACGGCCCGCCATTTTCTTCGATCGTGATGGCACGCTCATTTACGATCGCAGCTACATGTCCAAGCCGGAGCAGGTCGAGCTTCTTCCGGGCGCCATCGAACTCCTTGCTTTGCTGTCCAGTTATGGCCACTTCACGGTGGTTGTCAGTAACCAGTCGGGGGTCGGTCGCGGCCTGATGACGGAACAAGAGGCGGCCGCCGTTCATTCCCGCTTCGAGGAACTTCTCGCGACAGCGGGAGTATCAGTGGGAGCGACCCTGTATTGTCCTCATGCGCCGGAAGATGACTGTGAATGCCGTAAACCACGGCCAGGCCTGCTCCTTCGCGCGGCTGCCGAACATGAGTTGGACCTTTCCTCGAGTTTTATGGTCGGCGACAAGGAAAGCGATTGGGAAGCGGGAGTGGCCGCCGGCTGCACTCCAATCCTTCTTGCGTCCGAGGAGCAACCGCCGTCTGTGGCGAAGGACAGCGATTCCATGGTCAGCGATTTAACCGAGTTAAAGCTGCTGTTCGAGAAACTTCTGGTTCCTGATTTGTCTTACGCAAATTGAGCATGAAACGCGGCAGTGTAAAGAACAGATACCTAGACCGATACGTCGGGATTCCCGTCCTTCTGGCGACGTCCGTCCTGCAGCCCCGGCGCCCTCGTCCGCGCCGGATTGCCCGGATCGGTGTGATGGCGTCCCCTACTCTCGGCGACACCTTGCTGAATTCGGCGGCTGTACAGGACCTGCGGCGTGAGTTCCCACACGCCCGGATCTTCTATTTCGCCTCGCCCACGAGTGTTGCGGCCGTACAACTGCTCCCCGGTGTGGATGAGATCGTCCGGCTGGAGTTAACTAAGCCCTGGATCGCGCTTCCAGCGATCCGGAAGTGCCACTTGGACGTGCTCTTCGACTTCACTCCGTGGCAGCGGCTGACGGCCTTTTATACGGCACTATCGGGCGCGAAATATCGTGTGGGATTTCGGTCCACGCGTCAGTATCGACATTGGACCTACGATCTCACGGCGGAACATTCCCATACCCTGCATGAGCTCGAAAACTTCAGAAACCTCTTGCGTGTATTTGGAACGGAGCCAAAAGAGGAACCGTCTTTGGAGTGGTCACGGTTGCGCGATGGCTCGCTACAAGAGACCGGACGCATGATTGTCTTCCATCCATGGGCCAGCGGCGACCGCGGGTTTCTCCGGGAATGGCCGGTTGAGCGATGGATCGAATTGGCTTCTCGCCTTCACAGTCCGGATACGATTTTCGTGATTACAGGCGGGCCTTCAGAGCGTACAAAGTCCGAAGCCCTGTCAGCAAAGCTTAAGCAGGCGGGTCTCAACGCAAAGCCGTATCCAGGGCGGGATGGACTGCACTCGGTCGCGGCAGTTCTGCAGAAGAGCGCTTTAGTGGTCAGCGTGAATACCGGCATTATGCATTTAGCCGCTATCAGCGGGGCACCCACCGTAGGACTGAATGGGCCCACGGCAAGCCATCGGTGGGGGCCACGCGGGGCACGTGTCGCTTCGGTCGAACCTCGCGGCGGCGGTGGGTTTTTGCACTTCGGCTTTGAGTACGACGGGAATCCGACAGATTGCATGGACCGGATCACGGTCGACGACGTGTACCAAACCGCGTTGGAGCTTTGTCCGGCATTGGCCAAGCCCATGAAATATCGATACGCAGTGAACGGATAACGAACAGAATGATGACAACCGCAATCGCAACGCCCACTTCGGTCGCAGTGGACGAACTCATTGAGACCCTCACTAAATTTCGTGATCTCAGCTCCCGTGTGGATGAGATTGCTCAGAGACTGATCACAGCGCTCCAACACGGGAACAAGATCCTGACCTGTGGCAATGGCGGGAGCGCCGCTGACGCCCTGCACATGGCGGAAGAACTCGTCGGGCGCTACAAGCACGATCGGCGTTCCCTCCCCGCCATATCGCTCGCCGCTGATCCAACTCTTTTGACCTGCATTGGAAACGACTACGGATTCGACAAGCTTTTCTCAAGACAAATCGAAGGCTTGGCGCAACCGGGCGATATTGTCGTGATGTTTTCGAGCAGCGGTAATTCATCCAACCTCCTCGCAGCTCTGACAGCCGCCGAACAGAAACGAGTTGTGACGGTCGCTCTTCTGGGAAAGACTGGCGGATTCATGGCAGGCAAAGCCGATTACGAAATCATCGTTCCCGGAGCCGAAACAGCTCGAATACAGGAAGTTCATACTCTGATCCTGCATTCCTGGCTGGAACAAATTGACTCTGCCTTTACGGTCTAAGCACTCAGTGAAGGCACAGTACGACCGTGTCACTGACAAAGGTGTCGCACGGCTGTAAGTGGAAGTTCTGCAATCAGTCTTCCCATAAATCTCTAACTAGACACCGTTACTCCGAAAGAAGGTCAACTTATGAGTGCGAAACCCGTGTT
>JAOAPP010000014.1 GCA_025462985.1 Bryobacterales bacterium
GCTCAAGTTCGCTAAAACAGTACACAGAAGGAAGGCATTATGAAACCAAAAGAGAACTGAGATCTCTATACGCTGACGCGAAATGCACCATATGTGACTGGCGAGGCAGGGACTCCAAGATGCGGAGGAGTACTGAATATCGGTAAGGCTGTGTATTTGCAACACGGGGTTAAGAGGTCGAGTGGTTCGGTCTCAGCTTACGCGGAGGGCATCGGCGTCATTCTGGTCGACTCTCGCTTCCTTATGCCAACATACAACCCTGACGTCGGAGGAAGCCTACCAAGGAGTCCACACGGCCCCACTTCAAGAAAATGACGCTCCGCGAGCTGAGGGTCGGTAAGCAGGTGGCCCTCTTGCATTTGCCATCCTGCACTATTGAGGCATGAAGCCCCTTATGCGAGAGTCCGAAAGGTCAGCGAATATCGCAAGGCATCCAAGGGTGGAATACTATGCTCCCACATGGTTCGCGCCTCACCTTCCAGTGTGTAGATCTATCGCGGTTGGACCGTTTTAGACATACGTACCCAGCGAGTTCCTTCCTTGCGACGTAAGCGCATGGTCGCCGGCGCTAAAAGCGAAACGCCCACGACGACCCCAAATTGCGGCTTGTCTTTGTGCCAGCCGATCCCAGCGCCTGGTGGATACTGGTTCACTCCGCCTTGCTGGAACTCATCAACCGCTCGACCCGCGAACTTCGCAGCCTTATGCCGCAGGCCGGCAAGAAAGGAAGGAAACCCGTCCGCGGTTTCAACGGAGCGCCGTGAGTAATTGTAGCGGAGGCCGAAAGAAGCTACGCGTCGGTTGCCAAGATGGCCGTGAAACTCGAACGGTTTGAGTTCAAGCATTGCGAGTGAGGCCGCCAGTTCGGTCTCTTCGGCTTCACTAACGATGTTTTCCTCATAGCGAAACCCTTCAGGAACCGGTCGCTGAGGCTTGCTTTCTAACCCGGGAAACAGCGCATTCTGATTTGCCATTGAATTCTCTTCCTAGCCATTAGAGTACCGGCGTGGCAAAAGGTGATGAGTCCAGTCCAGGGATTCCGCAATCGGATAGCCACACTTGTAGCGCGTGACCTCCGCCCCACGCCTGTTTTCAGAGTGCGGTTACGATCGATGTCTACGGGCATCAGTGGCGGGGGAGGTAGAGTACCCGAAAGCCGAGTCGGACAAGATGGTGATTACGGCGAACGAAAATTCATTTGCCTACCGGTGTGCCCATTTGTATCAAAGGCACCCTCGAGATGTAATTCACAGCTTCTGGACGCTAGACATGTCAAAGGCTCTGCACTACAAAGCCGATACCCTGATCTGCACCGACTGACCAGCGCCGCGAACGCCACAGAGCTACACATCTCGCTTTTCGAGCATCTCAATCTGCTCAAGCGGTTCACAAATATCTGGAGGAGACGATGCCCACGAACCCCGATCCACGCGAGCAAGGACCAAAACCACCATTCCCAGATCAGAAGCAGACACATCCGGGGACAGTCAAACGCCTGGATCCGCCTGCCGATCATGGCGAAGACAGCTATGTGGGAACTGGCAGGCTTTTAGGTCAGGCGGCGATTATAACGGGTGCTGATAGCGGTATCGGCCGTGCGACAGCGATTGCTTTTGCGAAAGAGGGCGCGGATATAGTCCTCTCCTACCTTCCCGAGGAGGAGGCCGATGCGCTTGACGTTTCCGTCGTGATTCATCAAACCGGGCGAAAGGCTATACGTCACCCAGGGGACATCGGGTCACTGGAATATGCAAAATCTCTCGTTGCGATTGCGATGAAAGAATTCGGCCGCCTCGACATCGTGGTCAATAATGCCGGCTTCCAAATGACACACGACAGTATCGAAGAGATCCCCGCCGAAGAGTTCGAGCATACGTTTCGGACCAACGTCTTCGGAACATTCTTCCTCACCCAGGCGGCACTGCCAAAGATGGAGGCGGGCGCTTCAATTATCAGCACGACCTCGATTCAGGCATTTGAGCCTGGAGAGCAACTGGTTGCCTATGCCGCCACCAAAGCGGCGATTGCGAACATGACGAAAAGTCTAGCGAAGCTTGCCGGTAAACAAGGAGTTCGTGTTAATGCCGTGGCGCCCGGTCCAGTGTGGACTCCGCTGATTCCATCCACCATGCCAGCCGAAAAAGTAAAGTCATTCGGAGAAAACACTCTCTTTAAGCGACCCGCGCAACCAATTGAGTTAGCGAAAGTATTTGTAGTCCTGGCCTCTGGCGAGGCGAGCTATGTATCGGGCGAAATATACGGTGCGACCGGTGGCAGGACGCCATTGTAAGTACCCGATTCCGCAGGACTGCAACTATGGTTAGAGCTTCCAGCAAAACGGAGAGGCAACCAGGTCCTATTGAGTCCCTTGCGGCAGCAATCGCCGCTCGTAAGGTAATCCTCTTTGTTGGAGGAGGGATTTCGCAGTATCTCGGACTGCCGGATTTCCACGAGTTGATCGAGCATGTTAGCAGCGAGATGGAGTTCTTCGAAACAACTCTCGACATTTCCGACTATCCGATAGTTGCTGAAGCCTACTTGGTTCGAAATGGCAAACTAGGAGCTCTGCGGAGTTGGATGGACGAGAGGTGGCATTCGCCAACCATCGAGGTCAGCAAATCGGATATTCATAATCTCATCATTGATCTCGATTTTCCGATCATTTACACCACAAACTATGACCGGTGGCTGGAAAACGCGTTTGCTGCCAGAAAGAAGCCGTTCCACAAAGTTGCAAATATGGCGGATCTTACCTTGGATCCAAAAGCTGCCACAGAGATCATCAAGTTTCATGGCGATTTCGAGGACGATGAGTCGCTCGTACTTACAGAGACGAGCTACTTCCAACGTATGAGCTTCGAGACGCCCCTGGACATCCGCCTTCGTGCCGACTGCCTGGCCCGTCCTCTGCTGTTCATTGGGTACAGCCTTCACGACATCAACACGCGTTACCTTCTCTTTCGCCTGCAGGAACTCTGGAAGAATTCGGCATTTGTAGAGCAACGGCCGAAGTCCTATATCTTCATGGCGCAACCGAACCAGGCGCAGGAAATTGTTCTTCGCAGCCGGGGGATCGAACCGATCCTTGCAGAGGAGGCTGATCCTGGGCGAGCGACGGCGGACTTCCTTCGGCGCTTGCATACTGCAGTTGCGGCGATTTCACGGTCCAAAGGACGAGATCCAGGGGCACGGCGCCGCGAGCGATAAGGTCGTCCAGTCGACGTTGCAGGTATCAACGCCGGTGTTGGCGTTGGTGGTCTTTTTCAGTGAGACGGACCTCGATGCCGAACTGAACATGATCGAACACAACAGTGCGGGCACAGTTCAACTGGCGAACCCAAGGTACGCTAAGGCTCGGCGCGGGCAGGGCTTTGTCTACGGCCTCGATTGCCGGGGAGATGGTAGCTACTCGCGAGCCGTTTATGCTGCCACTACAGCGTTTGTTCTTTCCTTCGCGCACAATCTTCGCTACGAACTGAAAGAGACCGTGATTAATGTCACGGCGCTCCGACCGGGCCCTACTGAGACGGATTTCTTTCATCGCGCTGGTATGGACGACACCGCCGTTGGGCAGAAGCGAAAATCCGAAAGCCAGCCGGACGATCTAGCTCGTTAGGGTATCGATGCTTTGATCACTTCACGCGGGCATAAAAAAATGAAAGCATCATCAATATAGATGCTGAGGCATTTCGCATCAGAGAAGGTATGTCGCTGCTTGACCGAGTAGTTGGCAGACCTCTTGCCTCAGAGGAGGAGGCTGCACAACGCGTCAGCGTGCCCAGTGGCGTGGCGGTCTTCGGACTGGATGCTTTGGGGTCGGCCGCGTATGGCCCGGAGGCGGCGCTGACCGTTCTCATCCCAGCCGGGATAGTGGGGCTGCACTACATTCTGCCTCTAAGCGCGGCGATCGTTACGCTCCTGCTCCTGGTGTACTTTTCGTATCGGCAGACGATTGAAATTTTTCCTAATGGAGGCGGAGCCTATACCGTCGCCAGCAAGAGTTTGGGGCCGGGGTTCGGGTTGGTCGCGGGAGCTGCGTTGATGCTGGATTATTTGTTGAATTTCAGCGTGGGGATCTCGACGGGCGTCGG
>JAOAPP010000323.1 GCA_025462985.1 Bryobacterales bacterium
GGCGCCGCCCTGATGACCTTCCGGTTTACCGTTTTCATTGAGCGCCAGATAGTAGAGCATGGACCCGTCAAAGGCGTTGACGTAGAACAGTTTTGTCTCGGGATCAAAACTCGGAGCCATCCAATTAGTGGCGCCTTCCGAATAGGCCTGTACCAGCGAACCATCCGCAAGCGGCTCCTTATCAGGCCGCGGAATGGGCTCGCCCTTTGCGTTCACGCCTGACGCCCAGTCGGTTGATACAAACGGCTTGGTCAAGAGGTGCTCTCCCGTAACTCTGTCGAGCAAGAAGAAATATCCATTTCGGCTGGCCTGCGCGAGTAGCTTGCGCGTTTTGCCGTGAAACTCCGCATCGAACAGAACCGGTGTTTCCACAGCGTCCCAGTCGTGTGTGTCGTGCGGCGATGGCTGAAAAGACCAGACCAGCTTGCCCGTATCGGGATTCAACGCCAGGATCGAGCAAGTGTAGAGATTGCTGCCACGGCGCACCACACCTGCAAGCACCGGGTGGGGATTGCCGGTGCCCCAGTAGATCAGATTGAGCTCGGGGTCGTAAGTTCCTGTCATCCAGGCGGGACCGCCGCCGTGGGTCAATGCTTCCTTGTCGGGCCACGTTTCCGATCCGGCTGCACCCGGCTCTGGCAATGTGTTCCAGCGCCAGATTGTGCGGCCGCTTTCCGGATCGATGGCTGCGATGAAGTGTGGAATGTCGGTCTGATCGCCGGATGTGCCGATGATCAGCCGATCTTTCACCAGCAGTGGAGCGACGCTGATGTAGTAGCCCAGTTTCACGTCCGCGATTTGGACGTTCCAGACCTCTTTTCCATTCCGGGCATTCAAGCAGATCAAATGCGCATCCGGCGTTCCGAAATAGAGCCGGTCTTTGTACATGGCCACGCCCCGATTGCCGACGTGGTCTCCTGGCGCAGGCCGATTGTAATGCCAGACCATGCCGCCGCTTCGCGCATCGATCGCCCAGACGTTATCGGGTGTAGTGAAATACAGAACCCCATTCACTTCGAGAGGCGTCGATTTCAGAGCATCCGAGTGAGTCTGAAACGCCCATGCCATGGTGAGTTGAGCAACGTTGCCGGCATTGATCTGGCGCAGCGTGCTATAGCGCCGGCCCGAATAATCACCGTTATAAGTGGGCCACATGGAGGTCGGGGGCTTCAGTAACTCTGCCGGGTCCAGGCTCTGGGCCGAAAGAAGAACCAGGTTCGCAAAGAGAAGCGTGAGGAGTTTCACTGGAGTGTCTCCAGGTACGCAAAGAGATTGTGGATCACGGTGCTCGTGTAGGTGGGCAGCAGGGCAAGATGGCCAGCCAGCGGATCCCGAACCTGGAACTTGACGGCGTCAGTTGGCCACGAGCGATACCAGCCGTCAGGGTCCTGAATCGCGATAGTGAATGAGTCCTGGTAGAGAAGCGTCCCTGTGACCTGCTTCCCGGAGGGCATCGTGATGGTGACGCTTTTCTTTATGTCGGCGGGATAAAGAAAGCGTGCTTGGAGTTGAGCGGGTGAATACTTCCTGCCTATTCCGGCAAGGTCCTTCGAAGCGGAGTGACAGCCCGTGCATTGACGATCGAAAAACGTCTTGCCGGCCGCAGCATTCCCGGTAAGTAAACGCTGCATGGAATAGGCGTGCGGGTCCGCCGGATTCGTGCGATCGGCATCTGCGAGCCGCCATTGCAGAAACGCAATCACTTCTGAGATCTGAGCATCGCTGAGGCGGACGGGCGGCATGCCTTTAGTAGGACGTCCGTCGCGAATGACGGGTCCGACCAGGTTCCCGTTTTCGTCGTGGCGCACCAAGTCGGAACGTAGCAGATTTGGCGCTTGCCCTGTTCCGGTCGCATCCGGTGCGTGGCAGAAGCCACAGGACTGTGAGAACACTCTCTGCCCCTGTTTCGCGGCTTCCGACTGGGGAGGGTCGTCGGACGCGGGGAGCCTGGAAGCCAGCATCGCCAGAGCGATACATATGTTGACAGCTTTCATTCGGAGAAACGCATTCTCGTAATGCAACAGTTTGGCACGCCTCGGCTCCAGACTAGCGTAAACGCAAATGCGCCGAAGATGATGTTCTTAGCCTGCGAGGGCCGTATGGCGTTCCATCTCAGCGTCGAGGTCGGGAGCATCGCGGTCCAAGTAGTAGACCTTTCCGGGATGGATCTTGCCTTCAAGACGAGTCCGAATCCAGCGACGAAGCCGGAACGCGTGGACAGGGCTCAACCCGACGTACTCGTCCATGTGGAACAGTTCCACTGCCTTCCAGTCAATCTCTTGTTAGCCGGGCTGCCTGTTGGGCGGCGGCACTTCCCGCCTCGGTACTTGAATCATAGTTCTGCACCTCGGCGCTTCCATCTTGAAAGGTCTGCAGCGGCCGGGCTGAATTCGACATGGGGGCATCTATATAGAGCCAACGCTTGGCGAAAGAAACAGTTTTGTCCTGATAAGTTCCTGACACTGCGAGGTCGCCCAGGCCCCGGCCTCAGTGTTGCCCGACATTGCATTCTGGTAGATCTCTGCGAGACCAATCCTTAGTTGATAGCAAAGCACTCGCTCGCTGAGGCTCGGCGAACTGCGGAGAGAGGTCTCGAAAAAGAGCGCCTGCTGCTGCATGCAGTCCAGCCAATTCCTCCAGAAGAAGATGTTTGCTACATCGTAAAGGGGATCTCCTATCAGAGCCGCCGACCAATCAACGACCCCGGTAATCCGTTGACCATCGCTGAGCACGTTGTTCGAACCGAAGTCACCGTGAACGAGCTGGCGTGTCTCGGGACAATGTGCAACCAGCATGTCCAGCTGTGTGAAAAGTCGATGGACTTCGTTCATGGCTGCACAATCTTGAACAGCCACCCAGTCGTATCGGCGGAAGTCGGCAATGCTGGTCAGGAAATCCCGCCAGCTTTCATCGCTCCCTACCCCATGTGAATCGAACGGGCCGAAGCCGCTGATGCCTTCCAGATCGGATGCCGCAATCACATCCAATATTCGAGCAGTTGGCGCAAGCGTGGACGCCAGTTCGTTCGGTTGCAAATCTTGCAACGTCACACCTGAAATGTTCTCGGATATGCAGAAAAAGTGTTCCTCGATTTGTCCGATTTCGATTACTTCGGGAATCGGCAGACCGGGTCGCGCGAATCTTTCGTATGCAAAAGCATCTTTCTCGAAGCCCTCCTTGTTGCGGTTGATCCGCATCACGTATGTCCGGGTTCCACTCCGAAAACGATAGGCTTGCGATTCCTCCCCTTCGGTCATCGGTTCGAATCCAGAAATACAGCCCATGCAGCCTTCAAGCGTTGCTAGCGCCTCAGCCGGGCGACAAAATGGCTTCCGGATGCTACGGGTGCGCTTCAGCAATCGATTTGGTCACAGCAGAATATCTTTTACCACGACCGCTCTCTTTTCCGTACCCGTCAACTTCTGATCCAGTCCTTGGAACTTATACGTGAAGCGCTGGTCGTCAATGCCGAACCGGTTGAGAATAGTACTTTGAAAGTCACGTATGTGCACCGGATCTTTGACGATGTTGTAAGAAAACTCGTCGGTTTCGCCGTAAACCGTACCGCCTTTGATTCCGCCTCCGGCCATCCAAACAGAAAAGCATCGCGGATGGTGGTCCCGGCCATAGTCGGTAGCAGTCAGTTTGCCTTGCGAGTAAACCGTGCGACCGAACTCACCGCCCCAGATGACCAACGTATCGTCCAGAAGTCCACGCGCCTTAAGGTCCTGGACCAAAGCCCAAGCCCCTTGATCGACGTCCCGGCACTGACTTGGCAGCACCTCCGGCAGAATCGAGTGAACATCCCATCCGCGATGGTAGACCTGCACAAATCGCACATCGCGCTCCATCATACGCCGCGCCATCAGGCAGCAATTGGCGAACGTACCGCCCTTGCGGGCATCCTCTCCGTACAGCTTAAACGTGCTTTCGGGTTCTTTTGAGATGTCGGTCAGATCGGGCACCGACGCCTGCATACGAAACGCCATCTCGTACTGGGCGATCCGGACCTGCGTCTCCGGATCGGCGAGTTTTTCCCGTTCGATTTGATTCAACTCGCCTAGCGCATCCAGCATGCGTCGGCGTACGTTCGTTGGCACGCCATCAGGATTGCCGATATACAGTACCGGGTCGCCCCCCGAACGCAGAGCCACGCCTGAGTATTGTCCGGACAGAAAGCCAGCGCTCCAGAGCCGGGCCGAGATCGCCTGCACATTGGCCTTCGGATTGGAATGCGTCGCGTTCAAGACGACGAAAGTCGGCAGCGACTGGTTCATGCTGCCGAGTCCGTAAGCGAGCCACGAGCCGATGCATGGCTTGCCCGCGATCATGAAGCCGGTTTGCAGGAACGTAATAGCGGGCTCATGATTGATCGCGTCCGTGTGCATGGAGCGGATGATCGCGATATCGTCGACCATTTTGGCCGTATGGGGAAGCAGTTCCGACACCCAGGCACCGCTCTTCCCATATTGCTCGAACTTGAAAACTGAAGGAGCAATCGGGAATCGTGTCTGGCTTGCAGTCATCGTGGTCAGCCGCTGGCCGCTGCGGATTGATTCAGGCAAATCTTTATCGAACCAGCTCTGCATGCCCGGCTTGTAATCAAAAGTCTCCATCTGAGGCGGTGCGCCCAGCATGTGCAGATAGATGGCCCGCTTCGCCTTCGGCGCATAATGCGGCAACCCGGGAAGTCCGCCGATAGCCGGCTTGTCGGCCGCAGCGTGCGCCTGCTGATCGGCCAGCAGGGAGAATAGTGCGAGCGACCCTAGCCCTTTTGCCCCACGTCCAAAGAACTGACGTCGCGTTTCCACCAGTACAGCTTCATCCTCAGGATGCATCACAATAAGACCCCTTGCCGGCTTACTTCACCAACACTTCATCTAGATTCATCAACTCGTTCGTGAGCATCGTCATCGCCGCTAGCGAGGGAACAGGCAAACCTGCCGCTGGCTTCGATGCCCCTACCCTGACCAGCTTCGCTGCGTCGGCCGGGGCCGACGTATAGTATGCAAAATAATCACGGTACGATCGCACGGCAACCGCGCGCTCTTTCTCATCGAGGTTGCGCGCCAGCAGCCGGTTGGAGATGTAATCCACCTGCCGATCGAAATCGCCCCGTGAATCCAGAAGCGCGTTTTGAGCCAGGACGCGAGCCGCTTCCACAAACTGCGGATCGTTCATCGTCACCAGCGCCTGTAACGGCGTATTCGTGCGTTCGCGCCGCACGATACACACCTCGCGTGACGGTGCGTTGAAGATATCCATCGAGGCAGGCGGCGCGCTGCGTTTCCAGAAGGTATACAGGCTGCGCCGATAAAGACCTTCGCCCGAATCGGCCTTATAGAAACGAGTGTTGCTGTTATCCATTGCGACCGTTTCCCAGATCTTCGGTGGCTGATAAGGCTTTACGCTCGGCCCGCCAATTTGCGGAACGAGCAGCCCGCTGACGGCCAGAGCGTAATCGCGAATCATCTCGGCGTCCATTCGGTAGCGGGGCCCGCGCGAAAGTAGCCGGTTTTCCAGATCGCGTTCAATTTTGTCAGGCGTTGCGGCTGCAGACTGGCGATAGACGGCAGACGTGACGAACAAGCGGAGCGTCTTCTTTACATCCCAGCCGGACTCCCGAAACTCCATGGCAAGCCAATCGAGCAGTTCCGGATGCGACGGAGGTTCACCCTGGGATCCGAAATCCTCGGCTGTTTTCACCAGGCCGGTACCGAAGACCTGCTGCCAGAATCGATTCACTGTAACGCGAGCGGTCAACGGATTGGACGGTTCGATCAGCCATTGCGCCAAACCGAGCCGATTGCGTGGAGCGGACTGTGACATCGGCGGCAGCACTGCCGGCACGTTAGGGTGCACTTCGTCCCGCATCTGGTCGTACTGACCGCGATAAAGAACATGAGCAACCGGTTGGGCGTCAGCACGTTCCTCCTGTACGAATGTCACTGCGCTTCGCCGGGCTATTTCGTAGCGCGATGTATCGACTTTGTGCAGTTTAGCTACAGTTTCTTGGGCAGCCGGATCCACTTCGGCAACATAGTATGCGAGAAGGGCCCCGCGGTCCGCTTGCGAAAGGTCTGCGACATCTTTTCTCGCAGCGGCCTCAAGCACGTCGGTAACAAACAACAGCTTGGCGTCCTGCTCATCTACCCGGCGGTCAAAGATACGGAAGCCGGCCATTGCGCCATTTTCGAAAAACTGATTGTTGCGCTTTGCGAGAAGCAGCGGCGCGGCAGTTGCGATTGATGTTTCAAGTGCAGCCAGGTCCTCACCAGTGCCATAACTGGGCACAGGGTTTCCATCGATGTAGATCTTGAGGCCTTTTCCGCTGCGGCTGCCGTCGTACGTGAAAATCAAGTGATACCAGGTGGCCGGCTTCAGTCCATAGCTGGGCGCCGGTTGTGCGCTTATATACTTCCCGTCCCGGCCTTCGAGGTTGATCGAGGGCATGGATGGCTCACCATTGTTCGCGGTGACTCTCGCGGTCCAGCCCCATTTCCGAGTCGAAGCGCCATTCTTTCTGGATTCAACCTGACTCGCCAGAACATAGCTTTCATCGGCTTTGGGAATCAGCACCCAGCTTGCAATTGTGAACGGCTTGTCAGTATCGATCTCTGAAACATTGGGAAGCTGGAGGGCGCCTTCTTTTCCAAAACGCAGCGCCTTCCCGACTCCGGGCGGCCCGTCTCCCACGCTCACGCCGGATGGCAACACGAGCGACTCGGACCGTCCGTGCCGAACCGCTTGGACTCCATCTCCGAGCTTTAGAGCCAGCAGTTGAGAAGAGGCGAGCGGAGCCGCCACTTGATGCCGCGCCGGCGACCGCAGCCAGGTTTCAAAGGCCGCATTCGACTCACTTTGCGCCTTGGCAATCGCGCTCTTCAGGTTGGCCCGCTGCGCCTGAAGTTCATCCCATCTCTGCCTGTCTTCCGCCCGCGGAACGGTCACGATCGGAGGGCTGTCCGGGACGTTCCCGTCAAGCGGATATTGAGTCGTGTTGCGAAAGAAGGATGTCAGCGAGTAGTATTCCTTCTGCGCAATCGGATCGAACTTGTGATCGTGGCAAGTCGCGCAGCCTACCGTTAGACCCATCCAAACCGTGCCCGTCGTATCAGCACGGTCCTTTGCATACATCGCCATGACTTCGGCCGGGATCGATCCGCCCTCATTCGTCGTGACGTTACAGCGCTGGAAGCCTGATGCGATCTTCTGGTCTAGTGTGGCGTTCGGAAGAAGGTCGCCGGCCAGCTGTTCTATCGTGAACTGATCGAACGGCATGTTGTTGTTGAACGCCTTGATCACCCAGTCGCGGTAAGGCCACATTTCGCGATAGTTGTCGATGTGCAGCCCATGGGTATCCGCATACCGGGCCGCATCCAACCAGTAATGGGCCATGTGCTCGCCGTATTTGGGCGAGGCGAATAGACGATCCACCACTGTTTCGTATGCGTTCGGCGATCCGTCCCTCACGAATGCTTCCACTTCAGCCGGCGTTGGAGGGAGACCAGTTAGATCGAGAGTAACTCGCCGGATCAGAGCGCGGCGATCAGCCTCCGCCGCCGGTTTCAGACCGTTCGCTTCCAGCTTAGAAAGGATAAATTGGTCGACCGGATTACGCACCCACCCGCTATCCTTCACTGGAGGCAGCGGCGGGCGCACCGGAGCTATGAAGGCCCAGTGATCCTTCCACTGCGCGCCTTCCGCCACCCATCGCCGCAGGACACTCTTCTGGTCCTGAGTCAGTGTCTTATGGGAAAACACTGGCGGCATGCGATATCCGGGGTCGTCGGACAAGATGCGCTTGATCAGAAGACTTTCTTCAGGTTTGCCAGGAACGATGATCGTTCCGTTCTTGCGCGTGGCAAATGCGCCCTCACGAATGTCGAGCCGGACATCCGCCATCCGCGTCCCCTTATCCGGTCCGTGACATAGGAAGCAGTTATCCGAGAGAATCGGCCGGACTTGCCTTTGAAAATTGACTGGGGGCTGCGCAGGGCTGACCGGATCGGTCGCTGAACCCAAAACCCCGCCCATCAGAGCAGCTCCCGATACGATCAGGAAGGCGCTACGTAGCTTTCCGAACATGAGGACTCCACACCTCCGGGCACAACTGAGGCAAGACTCTTATATCAGCCGGAAGGGCGTGTATGCTTTCGATTCAGTGCCGCGATACAGAATCATACATGCCGACCCTATTTTATAGCGACTTACGAAGCAGCACAGTGTCCGAACGCAAGGGCACGGCTGGACCCTTGGTGCAGAACTCAACCGGAGTCTGCTGCGTGAATCTCTTAAACACGGTTGCAAAATATTGAGACGAGCTGAAGCCGAGTGACATCGCCGTGTCGGTAACAGTCCGTCTCTGGTCCACAAGCAGCTGCTTTGCGGCATCCACTTTGCAGTGAAGAATAAACTCGTGCGGTGCAATGCCCATCTGCGCTTTGAACTTGCTCTTGAAACGGGAGAGGGACAGTCCGGCTTCGTCCGCCAATGAAGTGAGCGAGTACTCCCGTTCGGGATGGGATTTGATACGCTCCACGATCCTTGATATGAGAGGCGAACGTTGCGAGCCCTCCGGGCGGTAAGCGCAGTCTATTATTTCCAAAATGCAGCGGACCAGTTGATTAGCGACAGCAATTCGCACCAGCGGTTTAGTCGGTTCATCACAAAGCTCGAAAACCTTGTTGAAGATTTGCTTCAGCACCGGCCGGCCCGCGAACCGCCGCTCAGGAAAGCTCGAAAGCATCGCGATGAGCAGAGCACTTTCAGCCGGTGGCAGGGTTAACCATGGCTCGCCTGCCTGCGGGATCCTCAGGTTTAGCCAATACAGTATTCCGCGGTCCTCCGGATGCCCTCCCGTATCATGGAGTTCACCGGGCGCAGTAACAAAGAGGTCGCCGCCCACGAGGTTGTATTCTCGTTGGTCAACGCGATAAGTTTGGAACCCGCGCTCGAGATAGCAGATCTCCACCGCCTTGGGATGCCGATGCGCGGCCAATCCTGGGCGAGCTGAACAATATTCGTAGCGCCCGAAAATCGGCACTTCAGCTAAGCCCACCACCGCGAGATCCAGTATGCATCGTTCGTTCTGCGATTGTTTCTGCATTCCCGCTAGTCGCCCATTTCTGGATATTGTATAGAATTACTTCGTTACACCGATCGAGAGACCTGACCCGGAACATGCAACCTCTCTTCCCTGCTCTGGCGCTGATCAGCTCTCTATTAGCATTTCCACAATCTCCCTCGATTTCTAAGACGCACGATACTATCTCCTTGCGAAAGTTGGTGGAGACAACACGCGGGCTCATTCGAGAGGGAAAGATTCTGGACGCTCTTCATCAGCTTTCCAGCCTTGACAAGGAAGACGGTGACGATCCTGAAGCGAAGCTGGCGCTTGGCGAACTCTTTCAGGAGCTAGCGGCCGTGCGGGCCGAACAGCTCCAGCAGGTTGCCCCAGACTCAGCGGCAGCCCATGAGTTACTCGGGAAATCGTTCGAGGCACGTGGACAACTGGCCGAGGCGCTTTCCGAGTACGAACATGCACGAAACAGTAATCCAAAGCAGCCAGGGCTAAACTTCCTTCTCGGAAACGTCGAGTGGAAGCTCAGAAATGCGGAAGCGGCCGAACTACATCTGAGGAACGAGTTAGAACTGAACCCGCACCATGCCATGGCAAATCTGCGTCTGGGCCAGATCCTGCTCGTCACAGAAAGAGACAAGCCAGATCGCGCCATTGCATATTTGCGAGAAGCCGCGGCCGACGCAGCGAGTTCGTTGGAGGCGCACCGGGAACTAGGCAAAGCATTGCGTATCTCCCACCAGTTCTCCGAGGCCGTGAAGGAGTTGAAGCTAGTTGAGCAACAGCGACCAAACGATGAATCCGTACACGCGCAACTCGCGGCGCTTTATCGGGATTTGGGCGACACCCAGCAAGCGCGCGCCGAGATGGAACTGCATGCGCGCATCTTAAGAGAGCGGTTGCAGGCCTCCCAGGACATGCATTCGCAACACGCACCCTAATTCTTAGTAGACGATTGAGCCGTTTGCTTCAAGAGAACCTGCACCCGGGAGATCGAGTCATTGAGTTCCGGTCGGCCCGGGTCGAGCGCGAGCGCAGACCGATACATATCCAGCGCCGCAGCATACGCACCTTCGAACTCCAACGCTTTTGCCTGAACAATAAGCCCGGCAGGTGAGTTCGGATATCGATTTCCAAGCTCGTTCAGCAGCGCAGTGCCGTGATCAGCATAGGCCTCTGCGAGCATTCGCAACACCTCCGCATTCTTCGGATCGCGTTGCAGAAATGTCTCGAGCCGGATGAAGCCGTTGAGGAAATCATGGCGGGCCAGTGCTGTGGCGCCGAGCCAAAAGGCCGTCTCCTGCTCGCCTGGATGCACACGGTCGGAAGATTCCAGCTGATTCTCTGCCTCGTCGAACCGATTCAGGCGATAGAGATCAATTCCCAGAAACAAATGAGAGGTCCAGAGTGAAGCATCCAGCTTTATCGCAGCGGTAAACGACTCGGCGGCAGCATCAAATTTGTTTTGCATGTGGCGCACCAGCCCCAGACGCTGGTAAAGAACGGGGTCCGGACGGGTGGCCACGAGCCGACCGTAAATCGCTTCTGCCGTCGAGAAGTCTCCGGCCAATTCTGCTTTGTGAGCAGCAGCCAATTCCGGGGCGAGAACGGGCTGCTGCCACATGAGGAAAGCGCCGAATATCAGCTTTGCGAGATGAAACAACTAGAACAGAACCTTCAGGGCAAACTGAACCTGCCTTTGGGCCGTGTCAGTTCCGGTGATTGCGCCGAAGTTTGTGTCGCCCAAGGTTCTGTCCGGCAGACTGAAATTCACATTGTTGAAAATGTTAAAAAACTCAGCACGGAACTGGAGCCGGAAACGCTCGGTCAGCGCGAAGTTCTTGAATGCGCCGATGTCCGTGTTGTGAAATGCGGGACCGTGCAGCGCATTCCGGCCAAGATTGCCGAAATGATACTGGGGAGCAGGCGCAAACGCAGCGGTGTTGAAGTATCTGCCGCCCGGTCCGTAGGTGGATGTAAACCCGGATGGGAATGGATCTCCTACCAGATCAGGCCGCTGAGAATTCGAACGTGCGCCATTGTTCGCGTTGTCGAAGTTGATGCCTATATTGAAGGCCCGACCGGTTTCCAGCGTAGTGATCCCTGCGATTTCCCAGCCCCCTAACACATACTTGATCATTCGATTCTGGCTACTTGCACCCGGGACAATGTAGATGTAGCTCCCATTGAAGACGTGCCGTTGGTCGAATCCGGAATCGCCGAGGTCACACTTTATACATGCGTCGTTTTGAGGCGACGATCCGCCAAATTCCGAATTCAGGTCTATCGAATGCGACCACGCATAAGATGCCAAGATGCTGAACCCGTTCGAAAATCGCTTCTGAAGTTTGGCCGTGAGTGCCTCGTAACGTGAGGTGGCGATGTCTTTCAGCTCGCTAAATGCCCCGGCGCTGGGCCACTCGCGTCGCGGGTCAGGACTGCCCGGCCCCGGAGGGGCATCGTTGGAGTTCAGGAAGCTGCTCAGGTGAGTACCCTTTGATCCCTGATAATTCATCTCCAGCAGGACGTCTTGGGCGAACTGGTGCTCCACGCCAAAGTTCCAGTTCTGCATGTAAGGTGTCCTGAGATCTCTCGCCACGGTGTGTTGATTCTGGGGAACCGTCGACGCCGGATTGAAGCTCTGAAACAGGTTTTCGGTTGGTATGATCGGCGTACCAGCAATGTTCAGTCCTGTCAGGTTATCGGACACCGAGTACGGCCAGCCTCCACGTGAAGAACTCCACTCCCAAGAGTAGTTCGAGTTATAGAAAATCCCGTAGGACGATCGGATCGTAGTCGTCGGTGTGATGCGGTAGGCAAATCCCACCCGGGGCGCAAAGTTGCTGTAGCGGGGATCGGCAACTTGCGGGCGAACGTTCGGTGCTTGCCCGGTAATCGGATTGGTCGATACCCAGAAAAGCTGTCCGGTGATGGTATCGAACCCGCTCAGCCTGCCGCGAATGTGATGAGGCCACTGGTCATATTCCCATCTCAACCCGAGGTTCAGAGTTAGTTTCGAGCTTACCTTCACATCGTCCTGAATGTAAATGTGATGTAGGAACTGGCGTAAATCCAGATCGTCCTGCCCTACGATGCGGCTGGCGGTCGAGGGCAATCCAAGCAGGAAGCTTGCAAAGGCCTGCCCCGTATTGTTCACGTTTTGCGGGTCGGCCGTAGGCGTAGAAGTGTATCCGAAGTTGCTGAAGACCGAGTCATGGAATATCCGCAATCGGGTAAGGTCATACCCGAGCGTAAAGCTATGCTTGCCGATGATTTTGTTCAAGCTGATGGATCCCTGGTACGTAAAATCGGGACCGTTAACAAGATTCCCCAGGCCGGGTCCTGCATAGCCGCTGATTCCAAAGTTAATCGGGTAGTCGAAATTTCGGAACGTCTCCGGCGTATTGGTGAGCCCAGCCTGCCGGTAAACGCTGATGAAGTGCTCGGTCGGCCCTTGGCCGAGATTCGCTCTCAAATATCCGAAGCGGAAGTTCAGGATCGTGTTGGGATTGAATAGATGGACGTCGTTGAGAACCGCGCCTACGTAATCGTTGTAGGTACCGGTGAATGCTTTCGGAAGGTTTGCGGGAACGTTTGTACTCAGATTCGATTTAGAAAACCGGGCGTAGAAATTGTTCTTCTCGGAAACGCGCTGGTCAATACGTAGATTGATCTGATCGTCATCCTGAGCAGAATTCCGCGCATCGATGTAATTACTGGTCTGTCCCGAGATCAGGGTTGTTGGAAACCAGTAGTTTGCGTACGCTGTGGCGTAGGGCTTGATCAGACTGGCTGGAATTATGTTGCCGGGAAAGACGTCCTTGACGTAGTTGCCAGTCGCAGGATCCAACCTAGTGGAGAAGGGATTGTATATCTGAGGCGCCGGAGCCCCTGACTGATCATGAGACAAGTCACCTCCGATCATCGCCGCTGTCGGTACGGTCTGGAACGATGTGTTTCCGCTCCGAATGCGGGTCCCCTCATAGTTAAAAAACCAGAACGTTTTATCGTGGCCGTTGTAAACTTTCGGAATCTGAACCGGCCCGCCGATTGCAAATCCGAATTGATTCTGCCTCAGCTCCGGCACATTCTGCGCGAAGTAGTTCCGTGAGTCGAATTTGTCGTTCCTCAGAAACTCATACACGGTTCCGTGGTATTCGTTGGTGCCGGGTTTGATCATGATGTTGATGTTGGCCCCGGCCGCAGCGCCGTATTGAGCGCCTGTGTTTGTTGCGATTCGAAACTCCTGAATGGCGTCGATGGATGGATGGATGGCTGCGGTCTTGAAGAACGAGCCGTTATTGTACATGCCGTCCAGCGAGAAATAGCTGTTGTCGCTTCGATCTCCAGCGACGGCAAAGGTCTCGCCTTGTATCGTTTCCCCGCCTGCGCTTGTGCCGCGAACAGCTCCCGGCGTCAAACGCGTCAGATCATTGAAATTCCGTCCGTTCAGCGGCATTTCCATTATCTGGGTATTTGAGATCAACGTTCCCACGCTGCTTTCTTCCGTTTGAAGCAGCGCACCCTGCGCCTGCACCTCAATCTGCTGATTTACCTGGCCGACTGTAAGATGGAAATCCAGGGTGGCGGTAGCCGAGACATCCAGCTTGATATTGCCTTGTACCTGTTGAGCAAAGCTGGGGGCACTTACTTCGACCCTGTATGTTCCCGGTACGAGAGACCGGGCCGCGAAGCTTCCCTGCGAATCTGTCTTCACCTCACGCGTGACGTTTGTGGCCTCGCCGATGACTTTCACGTTTGCGTCAGGCACCGCCGCTCCGGCCGGATCGGTCACGGTACCCGCGATCGTTCCTAATTCTGTGGATTGAGCGCTGAGTAGCGCCGGCAGAGCTGCGAGCGCCATAACGAAGAAAACAAAACGGGTCCTACGAGCGACAAGGCATTGCATCCCGACTCCCCTCCCCAGGGTTGATTTGCAGGTAATACCTAAGGTCTAGATCAAAAAAAGCGTATCACTAAGTTGCAAATTGGGCAAAACATTTTTTCAGGTCTTTTGTGGACTCATACTCCGTGATAGCTTGTAGCTGATCATTGGCAGTCTGAGACGCCGGAAACGTGGCCATGCTCAAAGTCTTGTCTTTTCTTGTTCTGCTTCTCCCTCTTTCGGCCGCCACCAGGGTGCAACCTCCTGATCTAACGCGGGCTCGCCGGCTAATTGAAGAGGAGAAGCTTCCGGAAGCGCTGGCTGTTCTAGATGAGGCGAAGGCGGCGAATGGCACGGATCCCAGCTTGTTGTATCTTCGCGGTTACGTCCTCTACCGGATGAATAAGCTCTCCGAAGCGAAGCAGGACCTGAAAAGCTCAGCCACAGCAACTCCAACAGCTCTCCGATCCCACTACATCCTGGCGAGGATTGCTGAATCCGAGGGTCAACGTACGGAAGCGATAAAGTGGCTGCGGCCCTGCGCCGAGGCCGAGCCGCCCGTCGACGATGCGTTACCAAGGATCAGCAAGCTGTACTGGGAGGTTGGGCAGATTGAGAATTCGCAAGTTTGGACCGAGCGGGCCCTGCGCAAGACGCCATGGGACGGTAGCTTGCACTATCGCCTCGCCAGAATATATCAGATAAAAGGGCAGGCCGAGCAGGCTCGTGTAGAGTTCGCGGCAAGCAGCCGGCTGAAAAGCGCCGATTCCACAGGCGTACGGAAACTGATGGAATGTTCAGAAGCGCTCTCAGCAAAAGATCTGAAGACCGCTCTGCGGGTCCGCGAGGAGTTTATTGGCCAATCGGAATTGGATCCGGATCTGCTGGTCGCACTAGGAACCACCTTCGCGACGGCGGGCTCTCCCGAGCAGGCCATTGACCTTTACACCGCTGCTGTCGCTCGCGATCCGCAACTCTTTCAAGCACACTTCAATCTGGGATTAGCCATGCTCAATCTCAATCGACCCGATGCGGCGATTGAGCCGTTACAGCGGAGCCTGGAACTTGCGCCTGAGTCCAAACAGGCTAATGCTGCGCTCGGGCTGTCCTATGTCATGCAGAATAGATATTCTGACGCGGTGGCTCCGCTGGAAGCTGCGCGTGAGGCAGACCGTCACGACACCAAGACGGCCGGGCTGCTAAGCGTGGCCTACTATCGGAGCGGTGCTGCGGCCAAAGCGATCCCTATATTACGCGATGTTCTCCAGAACTCGAAGCAGGATCCCAAAGTCTATTTCCTCCTGATCGATTGTCTGAATGCGGACGCTCGGGAAGAGGAAGCTTTGGCGGTTTCGACAGAAGCGGCCGCGCGGTTTCCGCAGCTTGCAAAGGCATGGCTTAGTAAAGGACAGCAGCTTGCTCGCTTGGGCAAATATCATGAAGCAGGCGTCCAGTTCGCCAAAGCCGCAGAACTCGAACCCGGTGACATCGACGCCCTCTTGGGCATGGCCGAAGCTCAGCAGAAAGATGGCGATTATCAAGGATCCTTCGAAACTTACCAGCGCGCATTGGCTCGAGATGGAGATGTGACTGCGGCGCTGGGGGCAGCGCGGTCTTTGATGTTCCTCGGCAAGCCGGCGGAAGCCCGAACAGTTCTCGAGCAGTTCGCAGGGGCAAATGCCAATAACAGCCAGCTTCACTTTGAGCTTTCACGCATTTATGCCCGACTGGGCGAAAAAGATCTCGCCGCTCAGCAGGCGCAACTTGGACAGCAGCTGCGCATTCAGGAATCCTCCACAGCTACGGGCGCCGGTCCTCAATGAACCTCCGCTCGGGATTCTTAGGGACAGTCCTGATTGCAACTTCCATTTTTCCGCTTGTGGGCCTCCAGGAAAGCACCGACGGGAACGTCGTTTTCAAAGACATCGGTGACCGCGCCGGAATTCGCTCCGTGATTGTCTCCGGAAGCAAGGAGAAGAACTACGTCGTCGAAGTGAACGGTAGCGGCGCCTGCTGGTTCGACTACAACAATGACGGCTACCCCGATCTATATCTGGTGAATGGAGCCACACTCGAACAGCTGCAAGGAACTGTTCCTGCTCCCGCAGAACAGCATAGTCATCTGTACCGGAACAATAAAAATGGGACGTTCACAGACGTCACGGAATCGGCTCACGTCGGAGCCAGCCGCTGGGGGTTTGGCTGCGCAGCGGCCGACTACGACAATGACGGCAGGACGGATCTGCTGGTGACGACTTTCGGCCCCAACATTCTGTTCCGCAACAACGGGGACGGTACCTTCTCAGACGTCTCGGAGGCTTCGGGACTTGCCGGTGCAAATATCTGGCATACCGGCGTCGCTTTTGCCGATTACGATGGCGACGGTCTCCTGGATGTTTACATTGCTGGCTATCTCGACTTCGACATCAAGCATCCTGAGTTGAAAACCTGCGATTACCGCGGAGTGAAGGTGCATGCCTGCGGGCCACTCGGCTACCGCGGCTCTCCTGACGCGCTTTATCACAACAACGGCGACGGCACGTTCTCTGACGTGACCGCAAAGGCCAAAGTAGCGGACCGGGCGTTATATTTCGGATTCACCGTCGTGTTCGAAGACTTAGACGGCGATAACCGCCCCGACATCTTCGTAGCGAACGATTCCAATCCCAACTACTTCTATCGCAATCTCGGAGACGGCACTTTTGAAGAGAGCGCTGTTGGAGCGGGTGTAGCGTACAACGGCGATGGTAAGGAGATGTCCAGTATGGGAGTAGCTGTCGGAGATTATGACAACGACGGCAGGACAGATCTCTTTGTGACAACGTTTGCGAACGACAATTACGTGCTCTATCACAACGATGGCAAGGGCCTGTTCTCAGATGTTTCATTCCCATCCGGTGTAGGGGAGCCAACCGTGTCCTTCTTGGGCTGGGGAACGTTTTTCTTCGATTACGATAACGACGGATATAAAGATCTGTTTGCAGCTAATGGTCACGTTTATCCGCAGGTTGAGGGTCGGCTGAATCGCGAGACTTATCGGGAACCATTGCTGTTGTTTCGGAATCTCGGCAAGGGTAAATTCAAGGAAGTCGGCGGTACCGCAGGCTTGCGACGCCTGCCGCTGCACTCGGCGCGTGGAGCTGCGTACGCGGATTTCGATAATGATGGGGATCTCGATATCCTGGTCTCGAACATCGATGAACCGCCGCAGCTCCTGGAGAATCAGACGAAAGGTCAATGTAACTGGCTGGGAATCCGTCTCATTGGCACTCGAAGCAACCGCGACGCAGTCGGAGCATCCGTGACCGTTCACAGCGGCGATCTCACGCAGTACGACCGAGTTCGCACGGGCGGCAGTTACATTTCTGGCAATGACCTGCGG
>JAOAPP010000352.1 GCA_025462985.1 Bryobacterales bacterium
CGTATCGGTCATCGCGTTTGAGGGTACGAACGGGAGTTCCTTGCCGAAGCGATAGTTGTACCTGGCGGCGATGTTCTCGGTGTATTCGTGACGCGCTGCGGCGGCCTCATCAGCCTGGCCGCCGGCCTTCACGGCTCCTGGTTGCAGCAAAACCCAGCTCACCAAGCCGATCGCGACAATCAGGGCGAATGCGGCGAAGCGTGTTCGGTTTTTCATCGCCATTTCGTCAGCCCACTTCCCCCACAAATCCACCAGCGGCAACAGATCATTGGAACATGGGAATACTAACGACGGAAATGGACCTCTGTCTTCCATCTTTAGGTGGAGTTTTTTCTCCATCCCTCTGTTCGAGTTGGCAAGCCCTGGTCTAATCCTGCTATATTTCGTTGGCAACTCTCCTGGGTCAATGTGCAGAAGGAATATACGGTGTTCGGTTGCGATTCCACTGACAAGTAAGCGTTTTCCCGTTGTGGCCAAAACTAGTGGTGAAAGGTTGATTATGGGCGTGGCTTCCAGATATTTCAAAGGTGAACCTCTGAAGATACGACAGCTGCTTGCGAAGGTGGCGCTGTTCGCGATAGCGGGCGCATACCCCAGGATCTGCGTTGCCCAACCGGCAGCGGTCACGCTCAATATTCAGTTGGACAAACCTGTGCACGCGGTCAGCCCAACGCTGTATGGATTGATGACCGAGGAGATCAATTATTCCTACGACGGTGGTCTTTATGCAGAGATGGTGCGGAACCGGACCTTCCAGGATCACGGCTTCGGCGGAGTGGCTCATTGGGATATTGAGCAATTAGGAAATTCCATTGCTTCGATGGCGATCGATCGCACGGAGGGTCCCAGTGCCGCACTCGAGCATAGCCTTGAGATCGATGTGAAACAGGCGGACGCGACCAATCGCGCGGGGGTACGGAACGAGGGTTACTGGGGAATGGCGCTGCGACCGAATACTACCTACAAAGGATCGCTCTACGCTAAGGCAGACTCCGCCGACGCAGGACCCATAACCGCGGATCTGGTCAACGACAACACTGGGAAATCGCTGGCGACAGCAACCATGCCGGGGCTTTCTACCGAGTGGAAGCAGTATGAGTTCACCCTGAAGACGGGGAAGATCGACACCTCAGCAGAGAATCATCTTCTGCTGACGGTAGGACACGCGGGCAAAGTGTGGATCGATCTGGTGAGTCTGTTTCCGCCGACCTACAAGAATCGGCAAAATGGAAACCGTCCTGATCTGATGGAGATGATGGGAGCGATGCATCCGAAGTTTTTGCGGCTCCCGGGCGGAAATTATCTTGAAGGCGATCAGATCGATGAGAGATTCGACTGGAAGAATACGATTGGGCCGCTTGTCGACCGGCCTACGCACCGCAGCCCCTGGAACTATCAATCTTCCGATGGAATGGGACTCCTGGAGTTTCTGGAGTGGAGCGAGGACCTGAAGATCGAGACGGTGCTGGCGGTTTATGCGGGTTACTCGTTGAAGGGCGACCACATCAATCCGGGACCAGCGCTGGTTCCCTTTTTGCAGGACGCGCTTGATGAGATAGAGTTCGCGACGGGAGATGCGTCTACGAAATGGGGCGCAGTGCGGGCGAAGCTTGGGCACCCGGCGCCATTTGCAGTGAAGTATGTTGAGGTCGGCAATGAAGACTGGTTCGATCGCTCGGGCAGCTATGAAGGCCGCTATGCGCAATTCTACAAGGGTATCAAGGCCAAATACCCGCAGCTCCAGCTGATTGCGACGGCGCCGCTGAAGAGAATGAAGCCGGACGTCCTCGACGATCATTACTACAAGCGCGCGGACGAATTCTTCGCAGATGTGAAGCACTACGACACCGTGGACCGGAATGGCCCAAAGATCTTTGTGGGCGAGTGGGCGACGCGTGAAGGGTCGCCAACCACAAATATGGGCGCGGCGCTTGGCGATGCGGCGTGGATGACCGGCATGGAGAGAAACAGCGACCTGATTGTGATGGCCTCGTATGCGCCGCTGTTTGTCAACGTAAACCCGGGAGGGATGCAGTGGGAGTCGGACCTGATCGGGTACGACGCACTAAGCAGCTATGGATCGCCCGCCTATTATGCGCAGGTACTGTTTGCCAAGTATCTTGGAACTGAGGTACCGGCGTCTTCGCTCAACGGAGATGCAGAACGATTCTTCTACTCGGTTACACGCGATTCCGGGAAGGGCGCGGTGTATCTCAAACTCGTCAATGCATCCTCTCTCGCTCAGTCCGTCGCAATCGAAATGAGCGGTGCAAGCAACGTCGGCAGCACGGCAACCGTGGAGAGTTTGACAGCGTTTACGTTGGCCGAAACGAACACCATCTCGTCTCCAACGCGCATTGTTCCAGTGCAAACAACGATCAAGGGAGTTGGGGCGAAGTTTAGCCTGTCGGTGCCTGCTTATACCGTTCAGGTGCTTGAGCTGCAGGCGAAGTAAGCCGTTGAGCAGGTGAGCGGAGAGTACGGGCCAACGATTCTCCTTCTGACTCAACCTTTTGGTGGATGCTGATTGTGAATGAGCCACGTAGGATGTTGGCTCGATGGACCAGCGCAGGCAAATGGGGTTGGCGGGCACGGTCGCCGTTGTGACGGGCGAGTCGATTGCGCTGGGAATTTTTCTGACGCCTGCAGCAATGGCGAAGTCGCTGGGTTCGCCCGCGCTGCTGGCCGCTGTGTGGTGCGGGATGGGCCTGATCGCGATGTGCGGGGCGCTCTGCTACTCAGAGCTGGCTGTGCGCTTTCCCCATGCAGGCGGAGAATACGTCTATCTGCGCGAAGGGTATGGCGGCCGGGTGGCGTTCCTATACGGGTGGATGTCGGCCGCTGTGATGGATCCTGGGCTGGCTGCGGCTCTGGCTATGGGTGCTGCTCCTTACCTCTTCTCTCTGATGGGCGTGCCGCATCCTGCAAGGTTGTGGGTGCCGGCGTTGATCCTGATTGGGCTTGGGGCGATGAATTATGTGGGGACGCGTCTGAGCCGTCGAGTGATGGCCTCCGCAAACCTGCTGAAAATTGGCGTGCTCCTGTGTCTGGTGGGGTGGGCATGGATTTCAGGCCACTCGCGTGTGGAGAACATGCTGCCCTTCGTGAAGAGGCACGCGGGATCCGAGCCAATGTTCGCTGCCATCGCGGGCGCCACGGTAAGCGCGTTCTTCAGCTTTGGCGGATGGTGGGAGGCAGGCAAGATCGCAGGCGAGGTGCGCAACCCGCGGCGAAATCTTCCGTTGGCGTTTACCTGCGGCGTGCTGCTGGTGACGGTGGTCTATCTGCTGGTGAGCTTCGCCTTCCTCTCCGTGGTGCCGCTGGATCGCATCGTTTCGAACACTGCTTTTGTCGCTCAGTTCGGCGAGGCGTTGTTTGGAGGTGCGGGCGGACGCGTTCTCTCTGCATGCGTTCTGCTTTCAGTGTTGGGTGGGATGATGGCCCTTACGATGGCTGCGCCCCGTGTGTACTATGCGATGGCGAAGGACGGCGCGTTTTTCTCAGCTTTCGGGCGACTGCATCCACGCTTTGGGACTCCCGCGAACGCGGTCCTGTTACAAACCGGGCTCGCTCTTATCGTTCTTTGCTTCGGAGCTTTCGACCGCATTCTTTCGTTCATCATTTTTTCGGCGATATGCTTTCTTGCGCTGTCCGCTGCTTCACTTTTCCGGCTGAAGGAACCGGTGCGCAGATGGTGGTATCCGGCTGCTCCGGCGCTCTTTCTGTTTGGATGCGCAGTGATCAATCTACTCATTCTGATGCATGACCCCATTCCGGCGCTGATGGGTTTGACCGCAGTGCTGTGCGGCGACCCTGTCCGTCGCTTCTTTTTCTCGCCTCAACCGATTGTGACAACAATTCCCGAAAAGACTGTCTCCTGAAAGGATTCAAGAATGGCTCATATTCAGTTACCCGAAGGACTGCCCGGAATCCGGGGCGCGATGGCTTTTCGCCCCGAGACGGCTAAACCGCTCAACGATCTGGTTGAGATTTTGTTGCACGAACCGAACTCCTTGACGCCGGCTGAGCGCGAGCTGATTGCGACCTACGTGTCAGCGGAGAACGATTGCTATTATTGCCAGACAATCCATGGTGCGATTGCCGCCGCCAGTCTTGACGGTGACGAAGGGTTGGTGAAGAACGTAAAGACTGATTTTATGAACGCTGCGATCTCCGATAAGCTCAAAGCGCTGCTGGTGATCGCAGGGCAGGTGCAGAAGGGCGGCAAATACGTCACGCCCAAGGCGGTCGCAGATGCAAGGGGCGCCGGCGCGACCGACATCGAGATCCACGACACCGTCCTGATCGCCGCGGCTTTCTGTATGTTCAACCGCTATGTCGATGGGCTTGCAACAGCGCAGCCGAAGGACGAAGCGATGTATCGCGAACGTGGCAAGAGAATCGCGAGCGACGGCTACAGGGCAATAAGCATGGAGTATTTGTCTCCAGCAGGAACGCGTTAGCACGATCTATCGATCGCGATCAATACTCTACAATTCACGAATCATCGAGGAGCGATAAACATGCCGCATATTTCTTTACCCGAAGGACTGCCTGGAATCAGCAGTGGGTTCGCTTTTCGGCCAGAGACGGCAAAGCCAATGCGAGACCTGGCACACGTGCTGTTGCATGAAAACAATACACTGTGCCCGGCGGAGCGCGAGCTGATTGCAACGTATGTCTCGACTCAGAACGACTGCTACTTCTGCCACGCTAGTCATGGAGCGGCTGCCACTGCGCATCTGGGCGAGAATGCGGGCACTGTGGACCAGGTGAAGCATGACTTCCTGCAGGCAGATATCCCGGGCAAACTGAAGGCTCTTCTGGTCATCGCCGGCCAAGTGCAACAAGGAGGCAAGTACGTTTCTCCGACGAGTGTTGAGGAGGCCCGGAGACTCGGCGCGACAGATCTTGAGATCCATGACACTGTGCTAATTGCCGCAGCGTTCTGTATGTATAACCGGTATGTGGATGGTCTTGCGACCTGGCAGCCGCATGACCCCGGGATGTATGCCGACATGGGGAAGCATCTGGCTGAACACGGCTATACGACTCCGTCGGGGAAATCGTAAGAACCCCGCGACGAGTAGTCATCTTGATCACTGATTTGAAGATCTAGTCGGATGGTCGAACAACCGTTTTCGCCACGAAATTAATTTTCTCGTAACTCTGCTGAATTCCAGCATTCACAATGCGACCTTACGCTCAGTCTCATCATGAGACAAATCAAGTTGATAGCAAACCTGGTCGTTCTGTTTGCATCGGCAAGCTTGTGCGGGCAGAACTCTGTCCCGACGCAAGCACCCGCTAAGATATCTTCCAGCCACGCAACCTTCTATATCGACCCTCTGCCATTTCAGCTTTCTCTGATCCTGTCTCCGCCTCCTGGCCGGGACTCAGTTACAACCAGGGCCGAGCTTACGGAGTTGCACCGTATCGAAGTCGCGCGGACACCGGCGCAGATCACTCAGGCCCAGGCTGATGATCATGAAGAAGATATCTTCATCTTCGAGAACGTCATGGGTCCAGGTTTCACTGCCGAGGCTTTGCCTTTCACGGCTTCCCTCTCCGCCCACATTCGCAAGGATGAGAGCGCTGCAAGCAGTCCCCTCAAGAAGATCTATCACCGCGCCCGGCCTTATCAGGTTGACAGCACCCTTCACCCAGTCTGCACGCTCAACCCGGAGCCCACTTCCTACCCGAGCGGACATTCGCTTTCCGGCTATCTACTTGCTTTTGTTCTTGTGCAGCTAGTCCCCGAGAAACGCCAACAGATCATGGATCGCGCAGACGAGTATGTTCACAATCGGCTTATCTGTGGCGTTCACTACGCCAGCGATATTGAGGCAAGTCGGAGGGTCGCCTACGCCATCTTTGGCTCAATGGTGGCTTCGCCCAATTTTCAACGAGAC
>JAOAPP010000385.1 GCA_025462985.1 Bryobacterales bacterium
CCGCAGGGAAGATTATTCATACCGCAGTGCGACGATTGGATCGACGCGGGTGGCCCGACGCGCGGGTATGAAACAGGACAGGGCGGCGACTAGCGTGAGCAATCCCCCTACCGCCAGGTAGATGGTCGGGTCGAGCGGATTGACCTTGAACAAAATATTCTTCAGCGCGGCGGCCGCGACTACGCCCAGGAGCAGTGCGACTCCGCCCGCGCCGAGAACCAGGCCGATCGCCAGTTGCCACGCGCCCTGGCTCATGACCATCCGCAAAATCCGCATGGCATCGGCGCCTAACGCCATCCGAATGCCGAACTCCTGCGTCCGCTGGTTCACCGAAAAACTCATCACCCCGTAAAGGCCGACGCCGGACAGAATAAACGCGACGACGCCGAAAATCGTGAAAAGGTTGGCGATCACGCGATTGCCGGAGAGAACGTCCTGGTGAAACTGGGCCGGCGTTCCGGGGAAGTAAGTCGGGAGATTCGGATCAATCGCAGCGACGGCCCTGCTCAGGACGGGCCCGAGCGTGTCCGCGCGCTGACCCGCACGCGGCCTAACGACGATGGTAGCGAACTGCGTGGCCGGCGATGCGCCGAGAAGCGGCATGTAAAATCCAGCGGCCTCAGTCTGTTGATCGAATGGGCCCTGCATCAACGTGTCGGGCACGACGCCGACGACGGTTCGCCACGGCTGTTCTTTGCCGGGATTAAAGATGCGGACCTGATGTCCGAGCGCACTCTGGTTACCCCAATGTTTATGGGCAAAGCTGGCGTTCACGATCGCGACCGGCTGCTTCGCGTCGTTATCGTCCAGCGTGAAATCGCGGCCCTCGCGAAGCTTAATCCCAAGGGTGGCGAAGTAGCCGTCCGAGACCGATTCGAAATTACACCGAGGGCGATCACGATCGGTCAGATACTTCTGACCGTCGACTTCGTACTGTCCGCCAGGGGCGAAAGTCATGCGGAAACGATCGCTCATGGCCGCAGCTTCGAACTGCGCGTTCGTTCGCAGCAGGCGAACAGCGCTCTTGAAGAATTCGCGACGCGAATCTTCGCTCGGATACGTGCCTTCCATTAAGGCAAGGCGCGCGGCATAAAGACCATTCTCGTCGTAGCCATAGTCGAGCTTGGTCTGGTTGCGGATCGATTTGATCTGCAAGGTCGCAGCGATGAGCAGCGCCGCGGTCAACGCGATTTGTCCGACCACGAGCACGCGCGTGATGACGTTGACTGTCCGGCTGCTATTGCCGCGTCCGCCTTCTTTCATAGCCTCGGCCGCATTGCTGCGGGAGCTAAGAAAGGCCGGGAGCAAACCGGAGACGATGGTCGCGACCACTGTAATCGCGAGGGTGAAGGCAAGCACACGGCCGTCAATGGTGAAGTTCCACCAGTAGGGCGGCGGAAACGGCGCGGCCTGCACCACTTTGGCGAACATGTCGGTGCCCCAAAACGCGATCAGCAAACCGCCGATTGCCCCGAACACAGCCACGACCAGGCTCTCGGTCAGCATTTGCCTAACGAGCCGCCAGCGAGTCGCACCGAGTGCGCCACGGATGGCCAGCTCCTTGGCGCGCAACGCGGCGCGGCCGAACTGCATGTTCATCACGTTCACGCAGGCGATGAGCAAAACGACAAAGACCGCACCGAGCATGGCCCAGATGATCTGGCGCAGTTGCACGCCAGTGAATGCATTGATCAACGGCATCACGCTCGCGGAGGTCAGATTCTGGTTCGTCTTCGGGTTGTCAGCTGCGATGCTGCGCGCGATCGCGATCATCTCGGCGTTCGCCTGGTCGAGAGAAACCCCCGGCTTGAGCCGGCCCAGCACTGCTGGCGCCCGACTGTTCGCGCCGAGGAGAAGCTCACCGCGCGGTGTCGGCGGCCACTCGTTGTAGAGCGGCGTCCAAAGCTCCTCTGAGATTGGGAACTTGAAGCCCGGAGGCATCACGCCGACGATGGTCGCGGGTTTGCCGTTAATCGTGACGGCCTGGCCGACGATGTTTGGGTCAGCATTGAAATCGCGCCGCCAGATTTCGTCGCCGAGAATGGCGACCTTCGGTGAGCCGAACTTGTTATCTTCGGCGGTGAAGTCGCGCCCGAGGACGGGGGACACGCCGATGATCTTGAACATCTCGTCGGTTGTATACGAACCGGTGTAGCGCTGCGGGTTGTTGTGATAGGTGACGTTGATGGTCGAGCCATTAAGATAACCGGCCATCATGGCGAAGGAGTGCTGTGCCGCTTTGATGTCCTCGTAATCCTGCGCCGTCGGAAGGTTACCGACACCGAAATTGTTGTTCTGATCGCTCGCCTTCGGATCAATCAGTCCGACGCTGACCAATTGTTCGGGATGCGGAAATGAAAACCCGCGCAGCACAATGGCGTTGACCACAGCGAACTGGGTCATGGCTCCGCCAATCCCGAGCGCAAGCACAAGAATGGAGAGGATACAAAAGACCTTGTCCTTCAAAAGAACACGAAGTCCGACACGGATGTCTTGGTTAAACGATTCGAGGATCATGATGATTTACCTTGGTGGGAGTCGACGAGCGATCGATCAGCTAAGTGGATGCGTTCTCAAAAGGATTTGGATTCAACAAACGGCGCAGCCCTGTCTATGCACTGCTCATGCCACATAATTGGTGTAGTCATAAGTATCTCTGTTTAAACGATTTTTGACTGAACCTGGAGCGCTTTGGGCTGTGATTAAATTCCGTCGTTGGGACCACGGTGTCCCGAAAGCGGAACGGGCGCGGTGAGGCGTTGAAAGAGTTACAACGTTGCATCGGAGGCGACGCAAACGCCGACCTCTCCGGCGTAAGGCGAAAACGAACGCGGCACAAACCGATTTTGTAGGGGAAGCTGTTAGCTTCCCTGGGAAGGCAGCGCCTTCCCCTACAGAAGAATGGTCGTCGAACGCCGAACGGGTGAAGCAAAGAGCAGAGCAAAGGGCGGAGAGCCGGCAAGCGGAGCGCTTGCCCTACAACGGATGTTAACGCCCAACACCCAACGTCGAACACCGAATGCGGCGATGAATCCGTTGTAACGATGTAACGATTTTAATGTGGCGAAGCGTCGCGGAGCCAACTCTCGACTACTTGTCACGCCATAGCCTCTCGACCGCGTACCTTTATGCGAAGGCTGGTTTCGCAAAGGCGGAAAGGCCCGCTTGCCAAGCCATTCACTCAACGATCAATTGTGCTGGGAAAATGGAGATTCATCAGCTCCGGTATTTTGTTGCTGTCGCGGAGGAAGGCAGCTTCTCGCATGCGGCGGAGCGCGAGCATGTCTCGCAGCCTTCGCTCAGTCAGCAAGTCCAGAAGTTGGAAGCGGAACTGAACCAGCAGTTGTTCGATCGGTTGCCGCGCTCGGTAGTTTTAACTGAAGCCGGCAGGCGTTTGCTCGATTATGCCAGACAAATCTTAACCGGAATCGCCGATGCCCGACGGTCTGTGGCAGCGCTCGAGCATCAAGTTGCCGGGAGACTCTCGGTCGGGGCAGTTCCGTCCATCGCCGTCTATGTCCTGCCGCGGCTGATAGGAATGTTTCAGAGCGCCTACCCCAAAGTGACTTTCGAGCTATTCGAAGACACAACCGACAAACTAGCCCAGCGGTTGGAAGACGGCACGTTAGACGTAGTGCTCGCGTCGTCAGGCGATCACACACCCACGCTGACACATCACTCGTTAGGCAGAGAGCCGCTGCTCATGCTCCTTCCAGAGAAGCACCGGCTGGGCCGGCGCAAAAGCATCAAATGGAGCGATCTCGGCTCGGAGAAATTTCTGCTCCTCCACAAAGTG
>JAOAPP010000393.1 GCA_025462985.1 Bryobacterales bacterium
GGGAGACGGGCCTCGCAATCGGCAAAAGTGCCGTGGCGGCCTGGCTCAGCGGCGGTGGAACGGGGAAAGAACTCATACCAAGAAGAGAAACGGGCGCGGACGGGATCAACTACCAGGACAAGTTCGCGATCGAACTTCGTGGCGAACTTGCGATCGGGGTAGCGCAGCATCGCCTCGTTAAGGGAGATGTGGGTCGCCAGCGTTCGCTTCTCCACGAGATCCCGATCGCTGCGGAGTTGATCCACTGCCGTCCGCAGAAGTTTGGCATCGTCCCCTTCGGCGCGATCCGCGGATGCGCTGATGAGATTGGCTCCGATGAGGTAGTCTACCGGCGTATCGCTATCGGCCGTGATTCTCTTCAGCAGATCTTTTCGCCAGGTTTCAAAGTGATCCACCCAGGCGACGACGGTGTAAATGTAGCGCCCGAGTTCGGCGGCAGTGAACTCAGCGAACCAGCGATCGTTACTGATCAGCTCGAAAGGCGTCTCGATCCAGTCTTGCGCCTTTTCGAAACGGTAAAGAAGGGCCGCTGCAACAGAATCGTGACCGTCCGTGAAGATATCGGCTTCGATGCGGACCAAGTCACCTATGGATCGTTTTGCCGGGAACCTGCCGCAATCGACTTGCGGGCTAACGCCTTCGATGATGACCCGCTGGCGGCCGTCGTTTTCAGGTGATGCTCCCAAATTTACTGGGTCTGGCGATTTAGGTTGCGGCATCGGTGGTGGGACAAGCAAGCGCACCAGGATGTTACACCCTGGTGCGCTTGCTCTGTGCAATCAGAGTCTTGTAGAGTTCGATTGTCTGGTCAGCTATGGCGGTCCAACTGAAGACGTCTTCGACACGTTTGCGTCCGGCATCGCCGAATACTTTGCATTTTGCAGGATCGGCAAGCAATTCAGAGATTTTTGTCCCCAGGTCTCTCGCGAATTTTTCGGGGTGGGTGGGAAAGCCCGTAACGGGGTCTTCGTCGAAGGGGACCAGGTAACCGGTCTGGCCGTGAACGACGACCTCCTTGATGCCGCCAGTGGCGCTGGCTACGACGGGAGCCCGGCAGGCCATGGCTTCCAGGTTGATGATGCCGAAGGGCTCATAGACAGAAGGACAGCAGAAGACGCGGGCGTGACTGTAGAGCTGGATCACTTCCGGCTTGCTGACCATTTTCTCGATCCAGACTACGCGGGGGTTGGTCTTGGTCGCCTCTTCCACTTTGGCCCGCATTTCGGCTGCGATCTCTGGCGTGTCTGGAGCTCCGGCGCAGAGAACCACCTGCGTGTTGGGCGGCATATAGCGGATGGCGTCAACCAGATGTGTGACGCCTTTCTGCCGGGTGATGCGGCCGACAAAGAGGACGTAGGGCGTGGATAGATCGACTCCGTAATTTTCGAGAGCCGAGGTTTCCGCTGTTTGCTGATACTCGGCCAAGTCGATGCCGTTATAGATAACGTGGACCTTTTCGGGATGGACCGGGTAAACGCGGAGAATATCCTCTTTGGTGCCCTGCGAGACAGCGATGACGGCGTCGGCGTCGAGGATAGCGGTGCGCTCAATCCAGGAGCTAAGGGCGTAGCCTGCGCCGAGTTGCTCAGCCTTCCAGGCGCGGAGCGGTTCGAGGCTGTGAGTGGTGAGAACGAAAGGAACCTTATAGAGTTTCTTCGCCAGAAATCCGGCCATAGAGACGTACCAGGTATGAGTGTGTACGACATCTATGTCTGACAGCGCTTTTATCTGGGAGAGATTGAGGCTGAGCGTTTCAAGAGCAGCCTTAAATTTGCCTTCGGTGCCCTTTGAGATTTTGTCCCAGGGTTGATCGCCGCGAACGTGCAGATTACCTTCGTCGGAATGCTGATCGCCCCAGCAATGCACCTCGACTTCAATCTTTTTTGCGAGTTCGCGACTGAGGTATTCGACGTGGACTCCCGCACCGCCGTAGACGTTGGGCGGGTATTCGCGTGTAAACAAAACCGCTCGCATGTGGACCCTCCAGCCAAATCGAAGATAGCATCCGGAAACAGGGATCGAGATTCCAGGAACTTTTACCCCCCATTCCGACTTCTAAAGCAAACAGAAGGATTGGATGAAAACAAGCGCTGGGCTATTTCGCAGGATTTTCGTTTTTGTTGTGACTGTCGTTGTGGCGTACCCGGCTGACATGCCGGTCAGGCAGGTCACGCTGTATAAGCACGGGATCGGGTTCTTCGAGCGGGAAGGGATCGCGCCGGCTGGAGAAGAGATGCGGCTCGACTTTCGGAACAGCGATATGAATGACGTGCTGAAGTCGTTGACAGTGACGGATCTTGCGGGAGGACTGGTGAATGCGATCCGCTATGACTCGAATGAAACGCCAGAGCAGCGGCTATCCAAGTTTCCGTTTCAGCTTGGGAGCGGCGAGATGCTGAGCGCGTTTCTGGATCGACTGAAGGGCGCTCGTATGGAGTTGAAGCTGGCGGAGAAAGCGGCGACGGGTTCGATCGTGGGAGCACGGGCGTTCCAGACGGGGCCGGAGAACGATAAGCGCGGCATCCGAGAGCAAGTGACGCTGCTGCTTGATTCCGGTGATATGTCGAATTATGATCTGCAGTCGGTCTCGTCGATGCGACTGCTGGATTCGCATCTGGAAGAGCAGTTGAAGCAGTATCTGTCTACGCTGGGACAGACTCGGTCGCGGGATAAGCGGAGCGTCTATGTCGAGGCGGATGGTAAAGATGCCCGGCATTTGCGAGCTTCGTATATCAGTCCAACGGCGATCTGGAAATCTTCTTACCGCCTAACGATGGACGAGGCGAATTCCACGCTTGAAGGCTGGGCGATTGTCGATAACACCACCGACGAAGATTGGAACGGGGTGAGGCTGGCGGTGGTTTCAGGACGGCCGATTTCGTTTGTCAGTTTGCTGGATACACCCCGGTATGGGCAGCGGCAGGTAGCGGAGCTGCCGGAGGACCGGGCGGCGGGTCCGGTGGTGTACGGCGGGAGTGTGGAAGAGATGGCGCGACTTGAACCCGCAGCACAGAGCGGCGGAGTCGCCAGGGGTGTCATTGGCGGCGTTGTGGGAGGAGTGGCTGGCCCGCCGCCAGAGACGAAGCAGTTTATCCAAAATCAACTATCGACGCCATCGGCCGGACTTGCCAATATGGCCGAGGTCAGCAGCGTGGCGGGAGCGACCGGTGCGACATTGGGCGAACTTTTCGAATATAACTTTGCCAAGCCAGTAACGATCAAGAAGAACCAGTCGGCGATGCTTCCGTTTCTTCAGGACAAAGTGCAGGCGCGTAAGCTTTTGATCTATACAGATAGGGATGGAGAGCATCCAGTGAATGCTGCTGAGCTGACGAACAAGACGGCGAAGACGCTCGATGGCGGCCCGATCACGGTCTACGATGGCGGTGCTTACGCGGGCGAAGCGCTTTTTGAAACTCTGAAGGCAGGCGATAAACGGCTGGTCGGCTACGCGGTGGATTTCGGCACGCGGATCACGAGCGCGTTTGGTGGCAGCATCCAGAGCGTACGCGAGATTCACGTCAAGAATGGCACATTGCAGATTAAGTACGCCCAGCATCAGACGCGAAACTACGACATGAAGAACGTGGATGCCAAAGCCAAAACGGTTATTGTGCAAGAGGACGGAGTGCAGCAGTACACCGTTATCTCGCCTAAGCCGATTGAGAGGACCGCAACGGCGTACCGATTCGAAGTGAAGGTTCCGGCGAACGGTTCGCAGAACCTGAAAGTGGAGCAGGAATTGACGACATTTACCAGCCAAGCACTGACCAATTACACCCCCGATGATCTGCTGATAATTGTGGAGAACAGGCAGT
>JAOAPP010000402.1 GCA_025462985.1 Bryobacterales bacterium
AGGAGACGGATGGTGTGGTCCCATATGCGGAGCTACTACGTTTAACCGATCCTTCCAAAGTCACCATGGAGTTGGATTGCGGGTGGGTCATCGTGGGAGGCGGAAATCCAATCGAGTATCTGCGCAAGTATCCTACCCGCATTACGATGCTGCATGTTAAGGACTTCAAACCGTCAGCAACTCCGCCCTCGAACACGAACCGGCCTGCCATTGCAGAACTCGGACAGGGCACTGTCGACTACCGTCCCATCTTCGAGGAAGCGGCAAAAGCCGGAAACATAAAGCATTGCTTCGCGGAACAAGAAGCGTTTAACGTGCCTTGGATGCAGTCCTTGAAGATTGATGCAGATTACCTGCGGAAGCTCGGCATGAAATAGGTTTCCTCGTTCTCCTGCGGCTGCATCAGTCGTTGGTCAGGTCTACCCAGCGTCGGCCGCTGTGGCTTGCAAGCTCGGCTTCCATGATTATCATTTGTCGGAGGCCATCCGCCATTTGCGGATATTCTGCAGGAAAATCGGGCTCGGCGATGGAGGTATAGAACCGGCGAAAGATCTGCTTGAACGTGTCGTCGTATCCCTCGGAATGGCCCCCCGGCAGATCGGCGTATCCGGCGGCCGCTTTCTTAAGCAGTGAGGGATCTTTGATGATCACCTGGTTCGGGCTGTTACGCTGCCCAATCCATAATTCGTCGGGACGCTCCTGGTCCCAGTGGACGGATGACTTTGTCCCGTAGATTTCGATGCTGAGATGGTTTTTTCTTCCGGCGGAGACTTGACTTGCGGTCATGGCACCTCGGGCATGATCTCCCATGCGAAACAGGACCGCCCCGAAGTCTTCAGTCCGCACTGGTGTGTCTTCGACATCGGCGGCGGTCAGTAACTTTCCACCGAACGTTTCGGTACTTTGCTTTGGCCGCTTGCGGGTTGGATGAAAAGTCTGCAGGTCCGCGCAGAGAGAGCGAACGCGCAACCCGGTGAGATGTTCCGCCATATCGAACCAGTGCGAGCCGATGTCTGCCATCGCGCGCAATGCCCCTCCTGCCTTCTCATCGATGCGCCAGTTCCAGTCTGTTTCGTAGAGCAGCCAGTCTTGCGAGTAAGTTCCCTGGACTACCAGCACATCGCCAAGATCGCCGTCTTCGCGCATGTGCCGGATCTGTTGAACCATCGGGTAATAGCGCAGGTTGTGGCAGACGCAGTTGCGGAGCGAACGCTCTTGTGCCAGACCGGCTAACTCCTGCGCCTCCTCCACAGAGACGGAGAGGGGCTTCTCGCAGAGCACATGCTTGCCGGCAAGTAACGCATCTTTCGCCATTTGATAATGCGTGGCATTTGGAGTGCAGATGTGGACGGCGTCGATCGTCGCATCCTCGAGCAGCTTGCGATAATCGTTGACGAAGGTCTTCACACCGAACGCTTCGCCGAGCCGCTTTGCCGGCGCAAGTTCTCGGCCGGCGATCGCGGCTATGTCGACGAACTCTACCCGCCGCAGCGCCTCCAGATGCACGCGGCCCATAAATCCGGTTCCGATGATTGCCGTCCTAATCCGTCTCACTATTACCTCGGTCTGCGGAAGCGCTCTTTTCTTACACCCACCATGCTGCTGTGGGCTGTTCTCTAATGACGATCTCGTTCAGGAACTGAGCTGCTTTTCCGAGTCCTTCTTCGGGCGAGAGCAGGCTGTCTTCATGCTCGATGGAGAGAACGTTATCGTAGCCGAACATTCTGAGTGTGGAGGCAAACTCCTTCCACCACTCCGCGCCATGGCCATAGCCGCAGGTGCGGAAAATCCATCCACGGTTTCTCTCGTCGGTGTAGGGTTTGGTGTCGAGTACCCCGGTCGAGGGCAGATTGGCTGAGTAGAGCTGCGTGTCCTTTGCGTGAACGTGGAAGATGGCATCGCCGAGGATCCGGATGGCTGCAATTGGATCAATTCCCTGCCAGAACATGTGACTTGGGTCGTAGTTGCAGCCAACCGCCGGCCCAGCTAAAGAACGGAGCCTCAGCATCGTCTCGGGGCTGTACACCACAAATCCCGGATGCATCTCAATTGCAATCTTCACTCCATGTTGCGAAGCGAATGCTGCTTGTTCTATCCAGTAAGGCGCGACAACTTCGTTCCATTGCCACTCCAGAACGTCGCGATAGTCGGGGGGCCACGGGCAAGTGACCCAGTTGGGCGCGGTGGATTGAGGCGAATCTCCAGGGCAACCGGAAAAATCGACCACGACGGGTACGCCTAACTTCTCTGCCAATAAGATGGTCTTGCGGCTTATCTCGCGAGCTTGCTTCGCCCGGTCTCCGTTGGGATGTAGCGGATTGCCGTGGCAACTGAGAGCGCTGATACTCGCACTTTGGTCCGCTAGCCTGCTCTTGAACTCAGCGAGCGCGGTGCTGTTCTCAAGCATTGACAGTATGCAGTGAGCATCGCCGGGGTAGTTTCCTGTCCCCAATTCCACGGTATCGATCTGGAGTGCCTTCAATTTCTTCAGCACTTCCTCGAGTGGCAACTGCGATAGCAGCGCGGTGAATACACCAACCTTCATGCTCTTAGCCTCCGCGGATCAGTATAGAGACACTTACGTCCCGGAGCTACGTGCGAACAGGCCCCCGGCTATGGAGCGCTACGTGGCATCTTAACGGAGATATCATGCACGTTGTTGTAGACTCGCCCTTTGGACGGGGGGTCAGCCTGATTCCCTGGTCGAATCGCTACGGCGACGCCAGATTTCGTGTTTTGAACGAGGAGGACGCAGTATGAAGAGACTCGCGGTTTTTGTGCTTTGGAGCGTAATCCTCTTTGTAGCGAGGTCATTTGCGGAGACGAGCCCTATACAAGTTCTGCTTGTTGACGGACAGAGCGGTGGGCCTTATCACAATTGGCAGCTGACCACGCAGGTGTTGAAAAAAGAGCTGGAAGACTCGGGCCGGTTTCGGGTCACGGTAGCGACGTCTCCTCAGTCCGATGGTGATTTCAGCAATTTCAAGCCCGAGTTCAGCAAATATCCGGTGGTCGTCTTCAATTATGACGCTCCCGATTGGCCAACTGGCCTTCGCGTGCAGTTCGAGCGCTACATGGAGAATGGCGGCGGCCTCGTGGTCGTTCATGCGGCGGACAACGCGTTTCCCAATTGGCCGGCGTTCAATCAGATGATTGGAATCGGCGGCTGGCGCGAGCGAAACGAAAGCGCAGGGGCCTCTGTGGTACTTCAGGGATGGCAAGCTGGTCTCCGACACTTCTCCGGGATCCGCCGGCTCGCATGGCAATCGGCTTCCTTTCCAGATCGAGACACGCGTGCCGGAACACCCGATTATGAAAGGGCTGCCGCGCGTCTGGATGCACGCTGCGGATGAGCTTTATGCGACGCTTCGTGGTCCGGGAAAAGATATGACCGTGCTGGCCACGGCGCATTCTGACCCGAATAACAAGGGCACCAGCCGCGACGAGCCGATGTTGATGGTGCTCAACTATGGAAAGGGCAGGATCTTCCACACTACTTTAGGGCACGATGCGGCTGCCCTGAGCGATGTCGGGTTTATCACGACGTTTCAGCGAGGAACAGAGTGGGCGGCTACGGGAAAAGTGACCCAGAAGGTGCCAGCCGGATTCCCAACTGCAGATACGGTGAGTTTTCGCGTGGACATTGCTGAGATGGATCCGGCCTTCCCCAAAGGCCAGGTTACTGGTGGATCAGGGGGTAAGGGCCCACGTGCAGCGGCGGCAGAATCTCTTGGCATCTTTGAGGGCCAGTCGGATGTCGGCAGCGTTACTCCTCCGGGAAATCTCTTGTACGACCCAGCGGCGGGCACCTATACCATTACCGGCGCCGGCGCCAATCTTTGGTCTACGGTCGATGCATTCCACTTTGTGTGGAAGAAGGTCTCCGGGGATGTATCGCTCACTGCCGATATCGATTTCCCGAGTAAAACAGGCAACCCCGATCCTCATCGCAAGGCGTTGCTGATGTTTCGCCAGAGTCTT
>JAOAPP010000403.1 GCA_025462985.1 Bryobacterales bacterium
GCCTGGCCCCGCTGCTCGACAACCGGCGCTACGTCGAATCGATTGCCGCCGGTGTCAAAATCGCGGCGCATCCCAATTTCCGTCTGGTCGCGACCATGAATGAGGACTCGTCCACCTTCGATCTTCCCGAGTACATCCACTCGCGCCTCCAGCCGCAGATCCTGATCGACTTTCCGGAGCGTGAAGAAGAGCTCGCCATCCTCCGCGAGAACCTGCCGTTTTCACCGGACGAAGTCCTGCAATACGTCACCGATTTCCTGCAGCACGCGCACGCCGCCGACGAAAGCTACACGGTGCGCGACGGCGTCAACATCGCTCGTTATGCGCTGAAGCTGAATTCCGAATCCGGGCACCCCACCCGTGCTCTGCTCCAGCTCTCCGTACGTTCCGTGCTGGGCGAAGAAGCGCTCCGATACATTTCAACTCGTTCGCGCTGAAACATGTCTTCTGAACTCACTGCCGCTCCCGGAACTCTGCAGCGCGGCAACACCACGTATCTGCCGGTCGTACCGGGGCGTCTGGAGTTCGCTCACCGTGTGCGCCGTTACATACTGGAGAACCGGCCGCAGGTCGTCGCGGTGGAACTGCCGTCCTCACTTGAAGGGGAGTACAGCCGTGCGCTGGATCGCATGCCGCGCATGTCCGTCATCGTCATACCGGATACCATCGACCCGGAGGAAAACAGCGCTACCTACATCCCGGTCGAACCTGGCGACCCGTTCGTCGAAGCTCTCCGCACAGCCAGCGACGTCGGAGCCGACAGCTTCTTCTTAGAGCCGCCCACTACCGACAAGCCTCACGTTGACGATACTTATCCCGAGCCGTATGCAATCGGCATTATCGGCATCGAGCGTTACATTGAAGCCTACCGTGTCCACCCGCAGCCGAGAACTCCGGACTTGCAGGCGCATGCGGCCGCTATGGCCTGGAAGCTGCAAGGCGTCGATCCACTAGCTTCCGTTCTGGCCGTGGTCGCACTCAATATGCTCGATCCACTGCTCGATGCGATGGAAGTTCCGCAGGAAGAGCCGCCGCCCCCGCGCACACGTCTCTTCGGGCATGGAGAACTCTTCAATCTCCATCCGGACTGCCTCGCCGAAGTCACCAGCGAACCTCCTTACTATCAGGAGCTCTATGAGAACATCCGGCATAATGCCGGCAACGAAACGGCAGTTGACCGTCCACGGTGGCAACTGGCCCTATTGCGTGATGCAGAGAAAGAATACGCCATCAACACGGGCGAGTCGGTCGCGTCTTGGCAGCGGCGCTCCCTCGCGAAATTCACCCGGAATCTGGCAATGCTCGACGGCCACCTGCTTCCCGGGCTCTACGACCTGACGCTCGGCGCCCGTTCAATCGTGGACGACAATTTCGCATACGAGGTCTGGCAGCTGGCCAATCGCTTCAGCGAGCAGCAGACCGAAGATCCGCCGCTCGAAACCCTGAACCTCTCCGGCGAAGAAGTCTGGCTGCACACTCGGAAAATCCGCATACGCCGCCGGCTGCCGCGCATGAAGCAAATGCTGAAGCCCAGCGGTCTCAAGCAGCGCAAGCGTGAGAAGCGGGAAGGGGAGTGGGCCCGCGAAACCAACGGCAACTCCATCTGTTCCTATCCGCCGGAAGATCTCGTCATTGAAAACTACGGCCGTTTCCTGAAGAAGTACGCCAAGAGTGTCGTCTCCGAGGAACGCTCGCGAGTCGAACCGTTCACCACCTCCACTCTCGACGGAATCGACCTTCGCGAAACCATCCGCAACTGGCACGAGGGCCAGCTTTACGTCCGCGAGAACGGCAAGTTCTCAGGCGACATCGGCGCAGTCGTCATCATCTTCGATGAGGATCGCCAAGACCGCTACCGCTACGAAACTACCTGGCTCGGCGAGCACCAGAACGAATCGGATATGGCGTTCTACTCTACCCATCCGTTCGAGCACATTGTCGGCCCCGGAATCGGGCGCGCTGAATACGGCGGCCTACTCATGACATTGCCGCCACGCCGCATGTACGACGTTTGGAACGATCACGAATACGACGCGGCGGAAACGAAAGCCGAGAGGCTTCTCATGGCCGCCCTCGATTACTCCGTTGAGCGCAATGTGCTGTACATCGCGGCCAAGCCTCCGCGCAGCACCTTCCGCCAGTTGGCGTCCCGCTTCAATCGCAAGATCGTGTACATCCCGCTCGGCCAGCTTTCGCCTACCAAGCTGAAGAAGATCCGTGTCGTCCATGTGCTGGACAGTTACGCCCGACGCGCCGAGGCGAAAGAATTCATCTGGTAGGCACCAATGCGCATTTCTACGGTTCTGTTCTTTGCGGCTCTGACCACCGTTTCACTGCGATCGCAAACCACTCCTGAACATAAGGAGATCATCGTCGTAACCGGCGAATGGGAGCCTCTGGTGTTAGATGAGACGGATCGCTCTGTAAACGCGTATCCGGTTCGGAATCGAGTCGCCTCGTTCAACAGCCTTGCCGATGTGATCGGCGAAGATTCCTCCGTCTACGTTCGGTCGCGCGGAGCAAACGGCACGCAAGTGGATTTCTCCATTCGCGGGGCTTCCTTTGAGCAGACACTCATGCTGCTGAATGGCATCCGCATCAACGACGAGCAGTCTGCCCACTACAATTCAGATTTCGCAATTCCGCTGGACGCAGTGGATCACGTGGAGGTTCTCCGTGGAGCAGGCTCGACGCTGTATGGCTCTGACGCCTCTGGCGGGGTGATCAACTTCGTTACGGAGCCGGTTGCCGACAGCAAGCCCCTGGAGTTGACCGTCCGGGGAGACGGCGGCAGCTTCGGTACAAACGAACAGAGTGGCTTTCTGAGTTTTCTGAAAGGCCCGCTATCAGAACGAATCTCGTTCGAGCGAGACCTGTCGAGTGGCTTCACAGACGACCGGGAA
>JAOAPP010000410.1 GCA_025462985.1 Bryobacterales bacterium
TCCTGCTACTCGCGGACTCCGGCAAGTTCACGTTCACCGTACCTGCCTTCGCCGCGCGCACCGGTCCGGTAGCTCTCGGCCTCGTTCTCTGCACGGTCTTTCTACGATTTCTCTTGCTGCCTCGGTATCCAATTCCCGTACCGAGCGGCGCCGACGACTTTGGCTACTGGCTTCTGGCCGACACGCTCCGCCATTTCCGACTAGCGAATTCGCCCCACGCGTTTCCGGAGTTCTTCGAACAGATCTTCGTCCTGCAGAGGCCAACATACAGTTCGATGTTCAACCTGGGACAGGGAATCGCTCTCGCCCTGGGTTGGATCCTTTTTGGACACCCGTGGGCAGGAGTGCTGCTGTCTGGCGCATTGTTATCCGCCGGCTGCTGCTGGGCGCTGCGTGGCTGGACCTCTCCCGGCTGGGCACTGGCGGGCGGAGTATTTGCCATGATGCAATTCGGCCCGCTCAGCTATTGGACAAACAGCTACTGGGGTGGCGCAGTCTCAGCATGTGCCGGTTGCCTTGTCTTTGGATCGCTACCCAGATGGAACACGCACCGCCACGGGATGTATGCGCTGCTCCTCGGACTCGGTCTCGCCTTAGAGCTGATCACGAGGCCTTTCGAATTCCTGTTCCTGCTCACGGCTGTAGCTCTTGCCCTGCCCTGGCTGGACAATCGCGCTCGGCTCGTCCTGATCGCCACGCCCGTGATCGGCATCGCAGCTTGCCTGATGGCGCTGCAGAACAAAGCCGTCACCGGCGCATGGACGACCACGCCGTATGTTTTGTACCGACACCAGTATGGAGTGCCCGCCACTTTCACCTTTCAGCAAAACCCGGTTCCGCACCGGCCGCTGAACCAGGAACAGCAACTCGACTACGAAGCCGAATCGGCCATCCACGGAACCGCCCCGGAAACTCTCGGAGCGTACGCTCGCCGTTTCTTTTTCCGCCTGCGCTTTGGTCGATTCTTCCTGCTGCCGCCGCTCTACTTTGCCGTATTCGCCTTCCTGCTCCAGATCCGCACGTACCGGCAACTCTCAATTGCTCTCAGCGTTGCTGTTTTCGCGGCCGGCAGTAACTTTTATCCATATTTCTATCCGCACTATATCGCCGCAATCGCACCTCTATTCCTTCTGATGAGCGTGGAAGGATTGAGGAACATGAACGCCTGGAGACCCGCGGCCGGCACCTCCCTTTTCCTACTTTGCTGCGTGCAGTTCTTATTCTGGTACCTGGTGCGGCTCTCCAGTCACGACGCCCTCACCGAATTCGAAAGCTGGGATTTCATCAACTGGGGCGACCCCCAAGGCCGCATCCAGATCGCTCATACTCTCGAGCGAACGCCAGGAAAGCTGCTGGTCTTTGTTCACTACGCACCGGGGCACGCGTTCTCCGAATGGATCCACAATGCAGCCGACATCGACTCGAGCCGCATCATCTGGGCTCACGATTTAGGAGACACAGAAAACCGCCGCCTCAGGCAGCACTATGCGGACCGGGCAGTTCTGCTCTGCGAACCCGATGCAACGCCCCCTGTAGTCCGCATGTATCCAATTCAGAACGGTCCCTTTGAAGAAGTGCGATGAAACAAGGCCGATCGAGAATTCTTCAATGAGCGATAAATGAAACTACAAAATCAGATTGCATTGGTAACGGGCGGAAGTCGAGGGCTCGGCGCAGCAATCGCAATTGCCTTGGCGGAAGCGGGGGCTGACATCGCGATCAATTATCAACATGCGGAAGCCAAAGCCGAGGACGTGAAGACCGCCATTGAAAAGCTAGGCCGACGTGCGGTTACAGTAAGAGCCGACGTGGCAAACTCATCGGACGTGCACACCATGGCGACGGCCGTTGAGAGGTCGCTTGGCGCGCCGACGATCCTGGTCAATAACGCGGGCATCGCTCGGGCCCAGAAAATCGAAGACATCCGGGAGAACGACTGGGATGAGATCCTTTCTGTGAATCTCAAATCAGTCTTCCTGGTCACACAGCGAATCCTGCCCGCCATGCGCGCCGCCAGATTCGGACGACTGATCAATCTCACCTCGGTCGCCGCGCAACTCGGAGGCGTCGTGGGTCCGCATTACGCCGCATCGAAGGCCGGCATCATCGGAATCACACATTCCTACGCGGCGCTGCTTGTCAAGGAAGGAATCACGGCCAACGCCATCTCGCCCGCCCTCATCGCCACGGACATGGTCACCACGAATCTGAACGCCAAGCCGGAGCGGATCCCGGTCGGCCGCTTCGGGGAGCCTGACGAAGTCGCAAGTGTCGCTGTGATGTTAGCTTCGAACGCCTACATCACCGGCCAGACCATCAACGTGAATGGCGGCTGGTATATGAGCAGCTAGTTCTTCGCCGCAAAGGCAGAATGCCCGGGTTTCCTCCGCTTTCCCGAAGGCTTCACCGGCTCTTCATCCACCCCCCAATGGCCAAGGCGGTACGTTCGAGAATATCCGGAGGATCGATTTGAAATGCTGACAGAAATGGAACCGGCCGAATCGCACTCGTACAACTCTTCGATACGCTGGGACGCAGCACCGGCATCACGGCTGACCGGCAATGTCGCCAGATCGCCCGCTTCCTCGATAGCAGGATCAAACGGGAAGCGAATCTGGTCCCAGAGCGTGACTTCCCCGCTGGGGGTTCCATCCGGCGCGCGATGGCTGCATTCCAGGAATCGAAAATGCCCGATGTTATGCACCGGGTGATACAAACGCCGAATTTTGAGATTCGGCTCGCCAGGCGATGGAAGACTGATGCCTTTTGCGAAGAGTGGATCGAAGACGATGCGCGAACCTGACTCACTTTCGCGCCACACGCCGAAGTAACGCGCCAGCCGCTCGCTCAGGCGGTACGCTTCTGGATGGTCCGCCTGAATCGCCAGACCGATCGCAGTCGCTGAACGCGTGTAGGCCGAACGTCTCACCCGACGCCCGAAGCGCTCGCGCAAAACACGCGCCACCAACGGCAGTTCACTGCCTCCGCCCGTGATGTAAAGCGCATCGACATCCCCTTCATAGTGAGCCTTCACCAGATCTTCGGCCACGTTCAGGGTTTCTTCCATCAGTGGACGCGCCTGTTCATAAAAATCCACAACGGGCATCTGCACACTGCCCCATGCTGGGTCCACCGTTTCCAGATCCAACACGATTCGGCGGGAATTCGGATTCAGGGCTTCCTTCTTCGTCCGGCACTCTTCAAGAAGACGAAACCAGGCCGCAGCCGGGATTCGTTCCCGCGTGTCAGGCTCGATGTCGACCGCTTCGAGCGCCATATCCGCCAGCACCTGGTCAAAGTCGTCTCCGCCAATCGTCGGAATGCCTTCGGACGCAATCACGTGGTGAACATTCTCGTCCAGAGTGACCAGGGAAGCATCGAACGTCCCGCCGCCCAGATCGTAAACCAGAATCGTCTCCGCCCTCGATTTCGTCTGCCGCTGACGATGCCCGAACTCGATGCTCGCCGCGCTCGGCTCGTTGAGCACGCCAAGAACGTCGAATCCAGCGGCGCGAAATGCCTCAACTGTCAGAAATCGCTGGTTGCTGTTGGCATGCGCAGGAACCCCGAGCACCACTTCCATTGGTTCGCCCGGCTGGACATGCAAATTAGAACGCTCCCGCAGAGCGGACAGCAGGGCGCTAGCCAGTCCGTTCAGCAGCTGGATAATTTTGAGCTGCTGTTCTCCCAGATCCAGCAATGTCTGCGGACCCGCATCTTCGAGAAGCCGCTTGATGGAACGCACCACCGTCCAGCTCTCGTCTGTCTGCGATTCCCAAGCCTCCCACCCGTACCGTCGCTCGTCGCCCTTCACCGCTACAAGTGAGGGAAACCAATCGGGAGCCGCCCCCTCCGGACCTTCGAAGCAAACTAGTGGATAGTTCCCACGGTCGGCCGCCGCGACCACAATCCGATTGGTCCCGAAGTCCACTCCGAGCTTCATGTTTGTAGTGTAACGAGCGGTCTCCATCCCAGCCCGCAGCCGCACCGATTAAACTCACAAAGGACATCCCTGTTGACCCTATGACTAACTCTCGAGAATGGATCGACGTTTCCGTGCCGTTACGCACCGGCCTGGTGCATTGGCCCGGCGACCCGGAGCCGACTTTCGAACGCATTGCGGAGATCGGCCAAGGCTCGGAAGTGAATGTGACGCTTTGCCGTTTGACCGCTCACACCGGCACCCATATGGATGCTCCTTGCCATTTCCTGAAGGGAGGCATCGGCATCGATCAGTTCCCGCTGGAGGTCGGCATCGGACCGGCGCGCGTGGTCACAATTCCCGCGGACTGCAACTCGGTGGGTCGGGCCGAGCTTGAGCCTGCGGATGTACAGCCGGGGGAACGGATCATTTTGAAGACCCGAAACACGACGCTCCCCTGGCACGAACTGGAGTTCAAAACAGACTACGTCGCCTTGAATGCTTCCGGGGCGACTTATCTTACCGAGCGCGGCGCGTCCTTAGTAGGCGTAGACTATTTGTCAGTCGGTTTGTTCGAAGGCGACGGGGCCGAAACGCACCGCACGCTGATGGCGGCTGGCATCTGGATCGTCGAGGGCCTGGCTCTCGCAAACGTTGATGAGGGGGAGTATGATCTCGTGTGTTTGCCGCTCAGGATATCCGGCTCTGACGGATCTCCAGCCCGTGTGGTATTGAGGTCGCGAGGCCACCTGACCACTAGTGCTTGACAGCGAACACTCCGGGGTGAAACTCTTCTAGGTACGGCTTAGTCCAAAGGAACTCTAAAACATGGCACTTACAACCAAAGTTAGACGGATCGGGGATGTTGCGATCCTCGATTTGCACGGGAAGATCACGCTCGGGGAAAACACTGGGATCTTGCGGGACGAGCTCCGGTCTCTGCTGGCGCAGGGAACCAAGAACATCGTTTTGAATATGGGCAGCGTCGGTTACGTGGACAGCGCCGGTCTCGGGGAACTGGTGGGCGCCTACACTACCGCCACCAATCAGGGCGGGTCCGTCAAGCTGCTGAACCTGCAAGGCAAAATGAAAGACTTGATGCAGATCACGAAACTGCACACGATCTTCCCGGCGTTCGACAACGAAGAAGCCGCACTTTCCAGCTTCAACGCTGCCGCAAAAGCATAACTTTTGGCTGGCTAGGCGCGCATACGCTTGATTCTGTAATCGTCTACATTGGGCATGCGGATCACGCGGCACATCTCGAACAAGCGGGATCGGGCTCTTTCGCCCACTCGCTGTTCGAGCGTCGTGCGATAAGCTTGGCTCGCAGACAGCCCGCCCTTCTCAAGCAGGGGGCCACCCATATCTGCATCCACAAGGTTCGTTGTCGCGATCAGCGGCTTGCGGTGATTGTATCGGTGAGTCACTATCGCCGTGACGGTATCCTCTACCCAATCG
>JAOAPP010000441.1 GCA_025462985.1 Bryobacterales bacterium
TCAATACACTCTAAGCAGAAAAGTTGGGAGAAGTGTTTCTTATGGAACCATCGCGACAGAACGACCCGACCATCCGCTACATCATCGTGAGCCCAGTGCGGGACGAGGCCCAGTATCTGGATACGACGATAGGGTGCATTGTGAATCAGACCATTCGTCCCGTGCAGTACATCTTGGTGGATGATGGTTCGACCGATGACACTCTGAACATCATCCATCGCTGGGCTGCGGAGTACCCCTGGATTGTTGCTGTTCATCGTTCCGACACCGATTCCGGCAAGTCCGAGGGAACGCAAGAGAACAGCCGGGGAAAAAGAGCGCGCGCCGCGAAGGAGATCCTCGCCTTCTACGAGGGCTTTCATGGCTTTGCCATATCCGATTGGGATTTTTTGGTCAAGCTTGATGGTGACGTAGGGTTGGAGCCGAACTACTTCGAGCGCTGCTTCCAGGAGTTCGAACGTGATCCGAAGTTGGGCATCGGAGGCGGAGTGATCTGTCATATCGAAGAAGGGCACGCGGTCGTTGAAAGGCAACCCAACTTTCATGTGCGTGGGGCGACGAAAATCTATCGGGACACATGCTGGAAGGCGATTGGCGGCGTCTCGAGCGGTGCGGCGTGGGACTCGCTCGATGAACTCAAGGCGAACATGCTGGGGTGGAGTACTCGCAGCTTTCCTCAGTTACAAGTCCTCCACTACCGCTACACCGGTGCGGCGAACGGCACTTGGCAAAACGCGGTGAAGAAGGGAGAGTGGAACTACATCTCTGGTTACCACCCGCTCTTCATGGCATGTAAGATTTTGCGCAATGTGATCAAGAAGCCCTGGCTGTCCGGAGCGGCAGGTCTGCTCTATGGCTACTTGCGAGCTTTCTTCTTACGCGCCCCGCAGGTCGAAGATCGGCCTCTAATCCGTTACATCCGGGATCAGCAGTTACGACGGCTCTGCTATTTGTCGACAATCTGGCGGTGATCCCTGCGAAGAATACGCGAGTCTTATGCCTGATCTGTCTTTCGTCCTCGTCAATTGGAATTGCATGGCGTTCACGATGCAGTGCCTCGCCGCAATCCAAGAGACGGTGGCGGGTCTGGAGTATGAAGTCATCGTAGTGGACAATGCATCTGGCGATGCGCCGTGCCAAGACCTGGCAAACCGGTTTCCCTCGGTCAAATTGATCCTCTCATCGGAAAATCTGGGTTTTGGGGGCGCCAACAACCTCGCAGCTCGCGCCGCGGCCGGACGTGTTCTCTTTTTCTTGAACCCGGATACGATTCTGCTTCGGGATGCAGCGAGACGGGCCTGCGATCTGCTCGAGAGCAGGCCGGATGCCGGCATCGTGGGCTGTCGGTTCCTGAATCCCGATGGGTCCCTGCAATTGAGCAGCGTTCAGGCATTTCCCTCCGTCACGAATCAGCTGCTCGCAAACCGTCGGCTGCAGCAGTGGTGGCCAAGTGCGCAGGGAAAGTCAGCTCTCTACACGCACGAGCCAGTGTCCGAGGTCGATGTGGTCTCTGGTGCAGGCCTGCTGATGCTCAAGACAGTCTTTGATCGCATCGGAGGGTTCAGCAAAGAGTATTTCATGTACGCGGAAGAGGTGGATCTCTGCTATGGAGTGCATCGGGCGGGTTTGAGGGTTTTGCATTGCCGCAGGGCGGAGATCATCCACTTTGGCGGCCAAAGCACAAAGCAATGCGAGGCAGGCTATGTCGATCTTGCGATGCGTGAATCCGTCCACCACTTTCTGTGGTGCACGCAAGGGGCACGGTCTGCTGCCTTCTATCGTGCTGCGCTCCTTCTCGGCGCCGCCGTGCGGTTGAGTGCGTTGAGCATCTCCTTACCGTTCGTCAAAGCGGGCCGCCGTGAGTTGGCACTGCTGGTCATGCGCAAGTGGTGCAGAATCGCGAGCTGGGCTCTCGCACCGCGAGATGCCAAGGCCGGGTTCTTGCGTCCGAAGGTATCGCAGGCTTCTTCATTGTGAGCAACCGGCGCTTGCTATCTTGTATAACACGGGAGTGTCAGGGATTCTCACACGCTTGTGCAGTCGCAAACGTGCGCAGCGGCTATAATTGTCAGAGCGATAAGCCGAAACGAAGATCGCCGCGCCAGCGATTGCAATGTTGGCGGGCGTCCGAGAATAACATCGGGGAATCGGAATGCCGCATCGGGTCCTCTTTCGAAGCCTTTAATTTGCTCGCAGAATGCAGTACTCCTTCGTGGGCGATTCCGCGATCCTTTGGTTATCCTAAACACCCAGGAGCGCCATGAGATTGCTCATCCTCCGACTACTCCCAGTAGTCGCTCTTCTATCCTTCCCCTTTATTGCGCGTGCAGCCACTTATTACGTCGCCCCTAGCGGCAGCGATTCGAATGCATGCACGTCGGCCTCCGCACCCTGCCGAACGATAGGTCACGCCGCTGGCCTAGCCAAGAGTCCCGGGGACATTGTACAAGTCGCGGCGGGAGTCTATGCCGAGAGCCCAACCCTCGGAAGCAGCGGAGCGGCGGGCAACCCAATCACATTTCGAGGCCAGGATGGCAGCGGCTGTCCTGCGGTGGCGGTGAACGATGTGAATCACCCAACCGGTTCTCGTCCCGCCTCTCAGGCCGTTGTAACTGGCGCCATCACCCTGGCGGGCAATTATTTGGCGATTAATTGCTTCCACCTGAAGGGCAATAGCGGAATCCAGATTCAGCCAGGAGTGTCGAACTCTTCCATAACACAGAATGAGATCGAAGGTACAGGGTCAACCGGTGACGGGATCTCCTTCCAGGGGATAGCCAGCGTACAGTCCAGCCAATACGCCAAGGCTTTCACAATCGATAGGAACTACATCCATGGCACATCCACGGGCATATTCCTCGTGTGCAGCTCTTGCATGGTAACCAACAA
>JAOAPP010000454.1 GCA_025462985.1 Bryobacterales bacterium
GGATTGGCACTTGGGTATGCCCAGGCGGCTGCCAACCATCCTCCTTGCGCAGCCAGACTGCCCAGCGCAAACACGCCACAGAGAGCAAAGATCAAAGGCTTCATCACAGCCCCTCGGCTTATATATAACCAAGCACCACGTAATTTTGCCGAATCTGAGGCTGCCTTGATGTGTCGCGGGAATCGAGTCGGTCAATAGACATTCGGTTCATCCGGAACCAGACGCAAAGACGCAAGAACACAACCGTGCAGTCCTTCTATTGCTCCAGACGTGCAAGTGCATCGGCCAGCGTTGTTTCCGAATCGCTTCCAGGACGGTCGGAAGCTGTAAAAAGGTTGGCCTCGGAGAACAACAGACCTTCATAAGTCCTTGAACTCGAAACAGAGCCGCGCCCAGCGGGAGCGGATGAGCCAATCTTTTTACAGCTTCTCGGCGATCCGGAGATAACTTCCGACTAAGCGCCGTCATTCAATGGCAAATCGCCGGATGCGCGTGTCAGATCCATTTTTATATGCAACTCATACAGAGCTATTCGCAACTGAAGATCACTAGAGAGCATCCCGGAAACCAATAAACACAGGCCCTTAAGCGATGTCGCTCTCAAGCCCCTTCGTTGGGATCGGGGCGAATGCGGCGTTCGTCGCAATGGGCACCACTCTCGGGGATTACGGATCAGCTTCGCGTCTGCCGCCGTGCCAAAATGCGTCGAGACCCAATATACATGTGGCTTTCAGCGATTCCGCCACGGAATGCCATTTGCAAATAGCGCTGTACGTTTGCACTTAATTCTGTGGGCTAAGATCTCAGTTGCAGTTAATTATGGATCTGACAGCACGAAAAATAGCCGTGCGGCGACGTCTTCTAGGCACGTTTATAACGAAATGCTTCGTTCGCGCGTGAACACAAATGCTTGGCCGCGATCATTCTGGGGTGGACGATTGCGTAAGCGCGTACTTGCGTCGATATTCCCTGGGAGCTACGCCCATTTCTCGCTTGAAGACACGGCTGAAAGAAGTCTCCGATTCGTATCCAACGGCTGAGGCCGCCTCAGAGAACGACATATCGTTCGAGCGAATCATGACACCCGCTTTGTACATCCGCCACTGGGTAAGGTATTCGAGAGGTGTCTGGCCCAAAACGGTCTTAAATTTTAAGGCAAAGGCCGACCTCGACATGCGTGCTTCGCGAGCCAGCGATTCAACAGACCAGCTCCTATCAAGGCCTGAATGCATGGCCTCTATGACTCTGCTGAGATGCTTGTCTGACATGGCAGCCAACCACCCCTTTGGCGGGGCCGCGGAACTACTTGCGTAAGCCCGAATTGCGTAGACAAACAGTGCTTCGTAGAGACAACTGATCAAGCTCGATGAAGCTAAACCGAGATGAGCGGTTTCTGCGGCCAAAAGATCCAGTATGGATTGGAAGGAGTGACTTCGATTTTCGTCGAGCCGCAGATGCAGATGATTAGGCAGAATCGTGGAAATTAGTGGCCCCCCGCATGTACTCACGCCAAACGACCCAGTCACCAGAGTGGTAGGCGGGCCGCCTCCTCCGTAATGAATGACGCCATCCACTTCCAGTCTTAATATCCCGCTGGAGTCGAGGACAGCGGAACGCGGACGATCCAGCAATATGAAGGGCTCATCATTCAGTATGAAAATGAAAAGATCGCCCGTGGAGAGGGAGAAGGTTCTGCGCGATTTCTTAAATCTCACAAGGGCCGATCCACGAACCACTAACATGAAGCTTACCCGCGGACCTGTATCCCCCGAATAGTGAACACCCCAAGGCGCCGTCGCCTCGAGACGCTTATAGACCGCGTCCTGAATTCTCATTGACCCAAAGATTTCAGACAGCGGGTCCATACAGCGTTCCAGTATTGGCCGATCGGTCAGATTTATTGGACTGAATAATATTCCTAATTCTGATTTATTGCATCTACTTACGTCTGCCAAATTGCGGGGATACGGGGTGACCGTAACCGAGAATACTTTCAAGCGAGCAAGGAGCACCAATGAAAATACGTCGTCGTTTGCTACCAGTTTTGTGTCTACTACCCGGCGCATTCGCACCACAGGCGTTCGCGCAATTGCAGGTGCCGTTTGGGCGTCCAGACATCCCAGTCTCCAACGCCGACCGTGTGTATGCGGCCGACCAGACTTCGAACACCGTTTCTGTCATCGATCCGTATAACAACCAAATGCTTGGCGTGATCAGACTAGGCAATCCCGTGCCTGGCGCACTGAGTGCGCTCTATAAGGGCCAACTCCTGGTGCATGGCATGGGTTTCTCGCCCGATTACAAGACAGTTGCCGTCGTATCCGTAGCCTCGAATTCGGTATCGCTGATCGACACGGGGACCAACGCAGTGAAGGGGGTAATTTATGTGGGGCGGTCGCCTCACGAGGCGTTTTTCACACCCGACGGGCGCGAATTGTGGGTGACAGTGCGGGGCGAAGACTACGTCTCGGTCATCGACCCGGTAGCCATGAAGGAAATTCGGCGGATCCAAGTGGACAACGGCCCGGGCATGACCATGTTCGGTCCAGACGGCCACTATGCGTTTGTCTGTTCCAGTTTCACGCCGGAGCTTGCCGTCATTGATGTGGCGTCGGACCAAATTGTGAAGCGTTTGCCGCAAGCCAGTCCCTTCTGTCCCAACATCGCTGTGAGCCCGGAAAATGATGAAGTGTGGTTCACCTTGAAGGATACCGGCCAAGTGCAAGTGTACAGCGCACAGCCGCCGTTTGACCTGAAGGCGACGCTGCATACGGGATCGATCACGAACCACGTAAATTTCGTAAACAACAAAAACGGCAAGTTTGCTTACGTCACCATCGGCGGGGAGAACGTAGTGAAGGTGTTCCGCAGAGGTGCCACGCCGCAACTGGTCGCCACAATACCCGTGGGCAATCTTCCGCACGGAATTTGGCCGTCGGGCGATGGTTCCAGGGTTTATGTCGCGCTAGAGAACGGCGAAATGGCCGTTGCCATCGATACGTTAACCAACAAAGTGATGGCGCGAATTCCGATTGGACAGACCACGCAAGCGCTGGTGTACGTGCCGAATGCAGTGACTGCCGGCAATGGTACTGCCAACCTGATGCCGCTCGGAGTAGCAGGGATCACTGCGCGCCTGCATCTGGAAGCGGCCGCAAGTTCGTTGCCCAACGCACAAGCATCGGTGGCCGTAAACTCGCTCGGTCAGTTGGACCTTCTTCAGGTTGCGGCCGAGAATCTGATGCCCACATCACAATACCAGCTGGACCTCACAGAATCAGGCGATGGCTCTGGAAAACTCGAGCCTCTGGCAGTCTTCACGACGCAACCCGACGGATCAGCAATTGTTCAAGCTATCGGTCCGTTAAAGAAGCTTGCTGCTGAGGCCGGAACCTCCGCGAGTGAGGAGAGGGAGGAAGGAAAGTCTTCGCGCCAATTCCTCATCGTCACCCCAGCCAACAATCCGTCGCAGATAGTGCTGCGGCAATCCAGCAATTCGAGCACAGATCACGACTGATGCCGGCTCCTAAGCGCGATCCCTAGGCGCGGCTCCTTAGTCGATAGTTACTTCCGGAAGAGAGAGAAGGTTGCCTCTCTCTTCCGCATTTCAAAGCCGATTCCATGAGCGTGGCCTCGCGTAAAGCTCGTTAAGAAATGAGGAGGTGGAGCATGAATAAGAGGATATGGCGATTCGCAATTCTTTCGATTTTGGTTCTGACCCTTACGCCGGTTGAGTGGGGACAAGACTCGCATTCGCAAACCTCGCATTCGCAAACTAGCGTGTCGATACGAGAGTCTAAGTGGCTCGAGTTGGTTGAAAGCATGCACGTGATGCACGCTGCCATGTCTTCGGTGCAACCCACCGGCGACAACGACGTTGATTTCGTCAAACTGATGCTTCCGCACCACCAGGCAGCTATCGATATGGCGAAGACTCAGTTGTTATACGGCCAAGACCCACAGATGCGCAGGCTCGCGCAAGAGATCATCACCGACCAGCAATCAGAAATCGAGTTGATGCAGCTCTGGTTGA
>JAOAPP010000465.1 GCA_025462985.1 Bryobacterales bacterium
AGGCTGCGCAGCTTGATAGTGGTCAGAGATCCTTAGTGAACGATTGGTCCAGTGATGGACGGTATTTGATCTATATGAACTTTGTGTCGGCGCGCGCGTTGAAACTGGAGACTTTTGATTTTCAAGATCATTCTCATACTGTCTATGCCGAGAACGGCGCAGAAGCTCAATTCTCGCCGGAGGGCAAATGGGTAGCATTTAGCGCGCCCGGGTTGTCCTCAAACAGCTACTTCTCTAGCGAGGTGTTTGTTGCGTCGTTCCCTGGTCGCGGCGGTCGTGTTCAGATTTCAAACGGCGGCGGTGCGCAAGCACGTTGGCGTGGCGATGGCAAGGAACTCTACTACATCGATCCGGATAAGAAGTTGATAGCAGTCTCGATAAATACGAAAGATGGCAAAGTGGCGGCCGGAGTCCCCCACGTTTTGTTCCAGACTCGAATTGTCGCACCACGCCTCGTTTTGTTTCAATATGCGGTTTCACCAGACGGCCAGCGTTTTCTGATCAATTCGCTCCCGACTTCGGGAGCGGCACCGCTGACCGTCCTAGTAAATTGAACTGCACATCGAATAGAAGGAGCGTATGTGCATGGGATGGGCTTTGCCGGTTCGTCGTACCGTGGAAACCTGGCAAGGTTGAGTCGATCCGGTTTGCTATACAGATCTCTGAGACAGGGCACTGGCGCTCATGAATCTCGCAGCGATCGGTATGAAGGACGCTCAGTAGCGAGAGCAGTGTTCGAAAGATCGGGATCTGGCGGGCGGTGGGACCGGCCGGAACTTCACCGGCTTCTGGATCAACTGCGCAAAGGTGATGTGCTTGTTGTCTGGAAGCTCGACCGGCTCTCTCGTTCGCTCCGCGACGTCTTAACGATCATGGAACGGCTGGCGGAGGCCAAAGCAGGATTTCGCAGCTTGACTGAGGCGATCGACACCACAACTCCAGCCGGACGGATGATGATGCAGATGGTTGGAGCGTTTGCTGAATTCGAGCGGTCGATGCTCAAAGAACGGACCAAGGTGGGGCTGGATGCAGCTCGCGAGGAAGGCCGGGTTGGCGGTCGCCGTCCGAAGCTTACATTTCAACAGCAGATTGAAATCCGAAAGATGGTATCCAAAGGCAGCAAAACTGCGGCCGATGCCGCGCGGCTGTTCAAAGTCCACCCGGCGACCGTCTCGCGGTTGTTAGCGAGGCCGTACGCCAAATAACGTGCAAAGATTTACGCCAGATAATTTGCAAAGTGACATCATTCCATCATGAAATACCATATCAGCGCGCTTTTATTGGTTTCCGCTTTGCTCCCTTTTTCGGCTTCGGCCGCAGAGTGGAAGCAGCTTTTCAATGGCAAGAACCTGGATGGCTGGAAGCATGTCGGTCCAGGGTCGATGACAGTGGAAGACGGGCTGATTCACACGCATGGCGGGATGGGCCTGCTCTACTGGACCGGCGGCAAGGTGAGCGACTGTACGATCCGCGTCGTATATAAGATGCGGGATACGAACGACAACTCCGGGGTTTTTGTGCGAATCCCGGAGGCTCCAACCGAGCCATGGATGCCGGTCAATAAAGGATACGAAGTCCAGATCGACAATCACCCTGAGACCAGCAACGAAGACGAGTATCACATCACAGGCACGCTGTATTCGCTGACGAAGCCGCTGGCGAAACCCGGCAAGCCGGGTCCGCAGTGGAACACGATGGAGATTACGCTGGACGGTCCTCGCACGATCGTCACGGTGAATGGCGAGAAGGTGACCGACTATACGGAAGGCCAGCCCGTGCCGCCCAAGAAGTTTGACTTTGAGCCGGCGCGCGGGCGCAGACCAGACGCAGGGTATTTCGGGCTGCAGAACCACAGCGACAACGATATTGTGTTCTTCAAAGAAGTTGCGATCAAGTCTCTGAAGTAGAGTAGATCTGACTTCCAGGTGCAAACGGTAAGCGCAGGCAAACCCGAACTGACGCGGGCGATGGGGTTCTTCCCTGCCCTCGCGTCCAATATGTTGAACATGGTGGGGGTCGGTCCATTCCTCACCATTCCACTTATCATTTCAATGATGAAGGGTCCGCAGGCTTTGATCTGCTGGATCCTCGGCGCGACTCTTGCAGTTTGTGACGGCCTGGTCTGGTCCGAACTGGGAGCCGCGATGCCCGATTCGGGCGGCTCCTACGATTACCTGCAACAGGCCTTCGGTCCGAAGTCTCTGGGCCGGTTGATGGGCTTTCTGTTTCTGTGGCAGGTGATGCTGGCCGCTCCACTGACTGCGGCTTCGGGCGGCGTTGGGTTTGCCGCTTATGCGCGCTACCTGATCCCGTGGCTGACTCCGCCGGAGCAGAAGATGATCGCAGTCGGAGTTTGCCTGCTGGCGACGGTACTGCTGTACCGAGATATCCAGTCGATCGGAAAGATCTCGACTGTACTTTGGATTGGCCTGATTGCCGCAATGGGGATCATCATCTGGGGCGGGATCTGGCATTTCGATTCCAGGCGCGCCTTCGATTTCCCGCCGGGAGCGTTTGAGCTTTCCTCGTCGTTCTTTGTCGGGCTCGGCTCGGCGACGCTGGTTGGCATGTACGACTACAGCGGCTACTTCAATGTGTGCCTGATCGGTGGCGAGATCAAGAACCCTAGCGTGAACATTCCGCGAACAGTCCTTTGGTCCATTGGCATTCTGGCAATTCTGTACCTGGCGATGAGCCTTTCCATCATCGGCGTGGTTCCGTGGCGGGAGGCGATGACTTCTCCGGCGATTGTTTCCACCTACGTTGAGCATCTCTATGGCGCGAAGGCGGCATCCATGATGACGGTGCTGATTTTGTGGGTGGCGTTTGCGTCTGTATTTTGTGTTCTGCTGGGCTACACGCGCGTGCCGTATGCAGCGGCGGCGGAGGGCCATTTTTTTTCGGCCTTCGCTCGTGTCCACCCGCGCCGTCGCTTTCCGTCGTTTTCTGTTGTGTTCATGGGCGTCGTGTCGGCGGCGGCTTGCCTTCTCAGTCTGGAGTCTCTGATCAAGGCTTTGATCGTGATCCAGATTGTCACGCAGTTTGCTGCGCAGTGCATTGCCGTGGTGATTATCCGGCGGTACCGGAAGCATATCGGGCGGCCTTTCTCCATGCCGCTCTACCCGCTGCCTGTCGTCATTGCGCTGCTGGGATGGTTTTACATTCTGGGCACGAGTGGTCTGCCGTACCTGACTGCCGGATTCGCTCTGCTCGGTCTTGGGATTGCCGCTTACTTGTGGCGGGCGAAAGCTAGCCTCCAGTGGCCGTGGGGGAGCGAGCGCTGATTGCGGAGCGGTCCCGGATTTCGTCGGTGGCTCTACGGATGACCTGGTCTCCG
>JAOAPP010000490.1 GCA_025462985.1 Bryobacterales bacterium
CGTTGCTTGTGCGGGCATGTTCCCGAACCTGCACCACGGCCGGCCGAGGCTCTTTTACAGGCTGCTTCCTTATCCCAATTCGATGTGGCTTTGGCCTCAGCCGCGCAGCCCGCTTGAGTGGGATGTGTTCGCCGTGTCCACCTATGCCACCACCTCCGTCGTGTTCTGGTACGTAGGATTGATTCCTGATCTTGCCACCATGCGCGACAACGCTCCGCAACTCTGGCAGCGGAAGATGTATGGCGCGCTTGCACTGGGCTGGCGAAATTCGGCCATTCACTGGCATAGGTACCAGAAGGCTTACCTGCTGCTCGCCGGTCTGGCTACTCCGCTCGTGCTGTCCGTACATACGATTGTGTCGTTCGACTTCGCGGTCAGTCAGCTGCCCGGATGGCACACGACGATCTTCCCGCCCTACTTCGTAGCGGGTGCGGTGTACTCGGGCTTCGCCATGGTGCTGACCCTCATCATCCCGTTGCGCGCCTGGTACAACATGAAGGACCTCATCACGCTGCGGCACATCGAATCGGCTTGCAAGCTGATGCTGGGTGTCGGACTGATCGTGGCGTACGGCTACGGGATGGAAGCTTTCTTCGCCTGGTACAGCGGCGACAAGTATGAAAGCTTCATGTACTGGAACCGCATGACGGGTCCGTATGGCTGGAGCTACGCCATGCTGATCGCCTGCAACATCGTGATCCCCCAGGCGCTCTGGTCACAGCGCGTCCGACACAACATTCTTCTCGTCTGGCTCATCTCCATCGTCGTCAACGTCGGCATGTGGCTCGAGCGGTTCGTGATCGTTGTAACCAGTCTGCACCGGGACTTTCTCCCGTCCTCCTGGGGCATGTATGTTGCAACTAAGTGGGACTGGATGACCTACGCCGGAACAATCGGGTTCTTCATGCTGCTGATTTTCCTGTTTGTTCGCAGCCTGCCATCGATCTCGATCTTTGAAGTTCGCGAAGTGGTACACCACGCGAAACACTCTGAACACCCAGTGGAGGAGATTGCATGAGCGCCCATAACGAACTGGATGAGCTTTCGACCATCCACGGCGCAATGGCGGAGTTCGACTCGCCGGAGGAGTTAATCGCTGCCTGCGAGCGAGCCTACTCGGAGGGATACCGCCGTATGGATGCCTATGCGCCAATGCCGGTCGAAGGATTGGCCGAAGCGATTGGATACAGGAAAAACTATGTGGCGCTGTGCGTTCTGATCGCCGGAATCTGCGGCGTTCTCTTTGGCTTAGGCCTTCTCGAGTGGATCACCGTGATCGCCTACCCGCACAATGTGGGTGGACGCCCGACCAATAGCTGGCCGGCTTATATCCCGATCATTTTCGAATGCATGATCCTGTTTTCGGCGCTCACCTCAATGTTCAGCATGTTCGCCATGAATGGGCTTCCCAAGCCGTACCATCCCGTTTTCAATGTAGCCGAGTTTGCGCGCGCTTCGAGAGACAAATTCTTCCTGTGCATCGAGTCCTCGGACCCTAAGTTCAGAACTGAGGACACCATGGACTTCTTGCGCCGCCTGGGCGGAAACGAGGTGGCTGTTGTTCCGGCATAGCGCAAGTCTTCTTATCCTGGTCGCCAGCACGCTCGCGCTGGCGGGCTGCCGCAACGATATGCATAACCAGCCGCGATACAAACCACTTGCGCACACGACGTTCTTTGACGATGGACGCTCTGAACGTCCGACAATTGAAGACACTGTGGCGCGTGGGCAACTGCGCGTTGACCAGGCGCGGTACACCGGCAAGCAAAACGGGAAGGACATCGAGTACTTTCCCATTCAGATCACCAAGGCCGATATTGAACGCGGGCACGATCGCTTCAACATCTACTGCACTCCCTGCCACGGCCGCTTAGGGGACGGGCATGGAATGATCGTGAGCCGCGGATTACGGCAGCCGCCCAGCTATCACGATGAACGGCTTCGCAACGCTCCGGTAGGACACTTCTTTGACGTTATGACAAACGGTTATGGTGCGATGTACAGCTACGCATCGCGCGTGCCTGTTGATGATCGCTGGCGGATTGCCGCCTACATCCGCGCTTTGCAATTCAGCCAGAACGCCCCCGCTGAACTGGCGCAACAGGCCACCCCGTCGGCCTCGAGCAATGCAGGAGGTCAACAGTGAGCGACCACGTTCACCACGGAGCAGTCCAGATCCCGGAGATCCGGCTCGGCTCCCGGGCCAGCGGCATCGAACGTACGGCAGGGGTGATCGGAGCCCTCGGCCTTCTTCTATGCTGCGCCGGCTACTGGGCCAACCACGAGCATTTTTTCCAGTCTTACCTCTTCGCGTTTTTGTATTGGGCTGGCTTCGGAATCGGAGGCCTCGGCGTCCTGCTCCTCAACAACGTTGTCGGCGGGAAGTGGGGTGTCACCACACGCAGCCTGCTTATCGCTGCAATGCGGACCCTTCCGATCATCTTTGTTCTGCTTCTGCCAATCCTGTTTCTCGGACTGAAAGACATTTATCCCTGGACGCACCCCGACCTGGTGAGCCAAAACGAGTATCTGTGGCACAAGAAAGGCTACCTGAATGTTCCGTTCTTCATGGTCCGAGTGGTAATCTACTTCGCCGTGTGGCTCTTCTGGGGCTGGCGCGTGACGAAGATGGCGGATCGCCAGGATCAAACCGGCGACGAAACGCTGCTGGTGCGTATGCGTCAGTTCAGTGCTCCAGGCCTGTTAATCTTCGTACTCACCGCCACTTTCGCCTACATTGACTGGGTGCTCTCAACCGACGTGCAGTTCTACTCCACCGTCTATGGCGCGATGATCCTGATCGGGGACGTCCTGCAAACGTTGGCGCTGACGATTGTCGTCCTGATTCTCGCTTCGAAAACGGATCGCTTTGGCGGCAGAATCAACTCATCGCTGCTGCATGATCTCGGGAACCTGATGTTCGCGTTTACGATCTTCTGGACCTACTTATCGGTCTCGCAGCTCATCATCATCTGGCCCGCCGACCTGCCGCAGGAGATTCAATGGTATCTGGTGCGAGTGCGCGGCGGCTGGACGGTCGTCGCCGCCGGGATTGCGATCATCATGTTCGTCGTCCCATTCCTCGCGCTCCTGTCGCAGGCGCGCAAGCAGAATCCAAACCGGCTCATCAGAGTCGCCATCTGGATACTTTGCGCACGCGCCGTTGAGCTTTTCTGGATCGTGGAGCCCACATTCCGAAATAAAGGATTTGCCCTCTACTGGACTGATTTCGCCGCATTCATCGGCGTCGGAGGCATCTGGGTGTACGTCTACCTTGGCCAATTGAGGCGAAGGCCGCTTCTGCCGCTGCGCGATCCGCGAGTGATGGCACCCAGTGCCCTTCCGGAGGCCGCTGCATTATGAGTCACGCACAAAAGGACAATGAACTGGTCCACTCGGAGCGGCCTCCGTCCTCCGAGCCGGTCCTCGGGCACGGCGGCACTTCCTATGAGAACGTCGATGCTAGCGTCAGAATGGTCATTCTGTCGTTGGTTGTCATTGCTCTGATCCTGCTGGTGTCCTTCGCCGTCACGATTCCGATTCAGAAGACCCTGCACCGGGACAATCCGCCGGGCGTTTTCCCGACTGCGCTCGCGCCATCACGCGTCATTCCGCCGGAGCCTCGCATCGAGGTGCATCCCTGGGATTACTATCCTGACCTGTTGGCCAGCCAGCAAAAAGTTTTAAACTCGGCCGGCAAAGACCCGAGCGGCGCCTATCACTTCCCTATCGGTCAAGCCGTGGACGCGGTAGCCACTAGGTTGAACGTGCGGCCGAACTCCGCTCCCGGGTTGACCATTCCCGGCGGTCAGGGACGTGACTTCGCGGGCAGCCTGGCCAATATGCCGCCGGCCTACCAGCCGCCCACGATTCAAGGAGAAATTCGCAAGAATGCGCAGCCACAAGTTACTAAGTAGCGCTGCTCTATTGTTCGCCTGCGGATTGCCGCTCGCGGCACAGTATCCCCGCCCCAAACTGACGAACGGAATCGGCATCGAACAGAAACTGAACTCGCCCGTTCCGCTCGACCTCTCATTTCATGATGAGTCGGGACAACTGGTTCCGCTCCGGACCTACTTCGGTGACAAACCGGTGGTGATCGAGTTGGTCTACTTCAAGTGTCCCAGCCTGTGTCCGATGAGTGTCCGTGAATCGGTCACAGGTCTTCGCCGGGTAGCGCTGGAGCCGGGGAAGGATTACGATGTCGTAGTAGTCAGTTTCGACCCCGCCGACACGCCGCAGATTGCAGCCGAGAAGAAGGCTGACTACGCCCGGCAGTTCGGGCGGCAATCGTTTAACTCGGGCTGGCACTTCCTCACTGGTTCACAGGATTCGATCTCCCGGCTGGCCTCTGCAGTAGGGTTCAAGTATCGATGGGACGATGCAACCAAGCAATTTGTCCACGCCGGGGGCATCATGATAGCAACTCCCGATGGGCATCTTTCCCGATACTTCTACGGGATTCAATACGCCCCACAGGATTTGCGGATGGCCCTGGTGGAAGCGTCGGAGCACAAGATTGGCTCCCCGGCAGACTACATCACTTTATTCTGCTTTCATTACGATGCGACACAAGGCAAGTACACACTCGCCATAGTGAATCTGCTGAAACTCGCGTCCGCCGCTACGCTCTGTGGGTTGTTGATTCTGCTCTATTTTCTAACGCGTCGCGATAAAAACAGGAGAGAGCGCATGCCTTGGAAAGAGGTACGCCATGCTGGCTAAGTTGCCATTTTTTGCGGATATTCCGCTGTTCCCGCCGACCGGGTCGAACGAAGCACATCAGATCGATTTGCTGTATTTCTTCATCTCCGCAGTGACGGTCGTGATGACGGCGCTGATCTTTATCGCTGTCATCTACTTCGCCTATAGATACCGGCGCAGTGTCAATCCGGTAGCAACGCAGATTGAAGGCTCCACTGGGCTGGAACTAACCTGGTCCATCGTTCCGTTCCTTGTGATGCTCGTCATGTTTGTGTGGGGCGCACAACTCTACTACGCTGCGCAGAATCCTCCCAAGAATGCGATGGAGGTGTTCGTGACCGGCAAGCAGTGGATGTGGAAGATCCAGTATCCAACTGGTGGCAGCGAGATCAACGCTCTGCATGTGCCGGTTGGACAACCGGTCAAGTTGACGATGGCATCCGAGGACGTGATCCACAGCTTTTCCATTCCGGCGTTTCGCGTCCGTCACGACGTGGTTCCCGGACACTACGACAGCATCTGGTTCACGCCGACAAAACCGGGGCACTATCATCTGTTTTGCACCGAGTACTGTGGTAATCAGCACGCGAACATGGTTGGCTGGGTCGACGTTCTCGATCAACGCGCTTATTCGAATTGGGCGAGTGGCGGCGGAGCGCAAGGCACGCTCGCTGAACAGGGACAGCAGCAGTTCGCGCAGCAGGGTTGCGCCACCTGTCACCTCTTAGATCAGCAAGGCCGCTGCCCCAATCTGCGTGGCCTCTACAACAAACCGGTGCAA
>JAOAPP010000504.1 GCA_025462985.1 Bryobacterales bacterium
CTGGATAAGATTCGCGTAATGCACGCAGAGTCTCGCGAATGGCCGTTGGATGATGCGCAAAGTCATCGATGATGGTGACACCATCAACCACAGCGCGAACCTCAAGCCTGCGCTTGACGCTCTTGAAGGTCGCCAGCGCTTCAACTATGGCCTCCGTCGGCACACCCTGGCCAGCGGCAAGAGCAGCAGCGGCAGTCGCATTCAGCGCATTGTGTTCCCCTGCCATAGGCAGGCTGAATTCGGCAAAAGCAGCGCCCTCGCGCGTAACAGTCCAGCGTGTAAGCGAGCCTTCGTGACGAAGGTTGGAGACCCGCCAATGCGAGTCGACGGCAAAACCATACCGCTCCACCCGACAGAACGCCTTCGCGACACACTCGCCGACATTCTCACTCCCATCAAAAGCAACAATCCGTCCCCGCCGCGGAACAAGGTTGACCAGGCGTTTGAAGGCGGTCTTCACAGCAGGCAGATCGGCATAGATATCCGCATGATCGAACTCAACATGCGTGAGAATCAGGGCGTCGGGAAAGTAGTGCAGGAACTTCGGCCCCTTGTCGAAGAACGCAGTATCGTACTCATCCCCCTCGAGCAGAAATGGCTTCGTTGGCCGCACCATGAAGCTGGTGCCGAAGTTCTCCGCCACCCCTCCGATCAGAAATGATGGTGCGAGGGCAGGATTCCGCCACGCAGCGACTTCATAAATCCAAGCAAGCATGCTGGTCGTCGTAGTCTTCCCGTGGGTTCCCGCCACAACCAGCGACTCCCGCCCGGGCAGAAATTCATCGTGCAAAACCGAAGCCATCGAACAGAACGGAATACGCTGATCGAGTACATATTCAAGCTCAACATTGCCGCGCGAAATAGCATTGCCTACAACGACAAGATCAGGTCGCGGCTCAAGATTCGCCTCCCCATACGGTTCGCGGATAGGAATGCCGAGGCCGGAGAGCAGATCGCTCATCGGCGGATACGCCGCTGTATCGGAGCCGGTGACGCGATGCCCCTGAAGCTGCAGCATGCCCGCAAGCGAGGCCATTGCTGTACCGCAGATACCAATAAGATGAATATGCTTTGAATTCTGCATGATCGAAGAGCTCAAGCCTAAACCGTAACCGCTGCTTCGAGAAAGTGCATCCGCGGATTCCCTGCTTCGGTAAGATCCAATGAAACTGAAATACCCAGTGGCAGAGTGAGGTTAGAAACGCCAACATGGCCACTGCGCAAACCGATGGCGATAGGACCGTCAAAGTCACGAAGCGCATGAAGGATAGCGCGGTCGAGATAGTCCGCCTCGTCGTCCCCTACGCATTGGCGCATGTCGCCGAAGACGATGCCGGTCACTTTTTCCAGCAATCCGGCGTAACGAAGATGAAGCAGCATACGGTCCCACTGGTAGGGTTTCGTCCCAATGTCTTCAAGAAAAAGAATACTAGCGCCATCCATGTTCGGAGCATACGGTGTCCCGAGCGCCTCCGCGAAGATAGAGATACACCCTCCATTCAGCTGGCCCTCCGCACAGCCCGGCCGGAGGATGCGAAGGCCATCATCAACGCCAAGTGACCAGGAGTTCCCTCCTCCCAAGCTTTGTCGCCAACTCGCAAGATCCACCCCGTCATCCCGCGAGAAGTCAGCAGCCGCCATCGGACCGTAGAAGGTGACAAGGTTGGCCTCATTGTGTAACCAGCAATGAAGCGAGGTGTGGTCGCTGTAACCAATAAACGCCTTTGGATTGGATCGAATTAACGCAGCATCAAGATGCGGCAGCAACTCAGCCGACCCCCAGCCGCCGCGAGCACAAAGAATGCCATCAATGGCAGGATCAGCAAATGCGGCGTGGAGATCGTCCAGTCGATCTTGAAGCGTTCCTGCGTAATAGAGCGGCCCACCATCGAGCGCATGTGCACCCAGAACAGTTTCATAACCAAGCGAGTGAAGATGCGCAATACCGCGATACACCAGATCAGCCTTCGGTGTGCTCGCCGGCGAAAGAACCGCAAGCGTCGCGCCAGGGCGCAGCGCAGATGGCTTTACTACCGAGCTCGACGAGTTCGTCACAGCGCGGAAACCTCCCCAACGCAAATGATCTCGGCTGGCCCGGTAAGGCGCATCGCAGCATCGCTGCTCGGCCACACGGTCCGTTGCGACCCACCCTCAGCAACCGCAACCAGTTCTCGATCAACGCCACACAGCGCCATCACCGCAGCAGAGGAGGCGCAGGTGCCAGTGCCGGAGGAAGTAGTAGGCCCGCACCCGCGCTCGTAGATTCGAAATGCTATTTCAGACGGGGACAGTACGCGCACAAACTCGACGTTGGTGCCATGGGGGAAGAGCGGACTGGTGCTGATCTGCGCCCCGAGTTCCTGCCAGCTAAGTCCGTGCGCGCTGAAATCCTCCGTCTCGACGAACAGAACAAAGTGCGGATTCCCCACGTTCACCATGGCCCCAGGAACATTGCCGACGCCGGGCAGGTCGATCGTGCGCGGCATCACACGCGGCACTCCCATCTCGCTTTCAATCAGGTACAGCGGGTCGGCAGCCTCAACAATACGACAGGTCCGGAGTCCGCCATGCGTGCCCAACACAGCCTCCTGCCTTCCCTCACTCCTCGCCAGCCACGCGGCAACGCAGCGCGTCCCGTTGCCGGAGAGTTCCGCCTCGCTACCGTCGGCATTGAAGAGACGCAGAAAAAAATCGCCATTGGCCTTACGTTCCAGGAACTCAATGCCATCGGCGCCCACGCTGGTGTTCCGGGCACACAGCTTTCGCGCAAGTTCAGCATGGCGGCGCTGTGCCAGCGGCTCCTCAATGATGAGGAAGTCGTTGCCGCAGGCGTGCGCTTTGAGGAAGGGAATCATTTCTTTCTATTGTGCCTCAGCGTTCTGTCACAGTGACAAAGGATTACGACTTCGGTGGAACAGGAGCCACGCGGTTCGATTGGTAGATGCGAGCGCACGGTTGGCCAGTGGCGCACAAAATGGTCAGCTCCGTAAGACCCTCCGGATGCGCGGCGACTGCAGCGGATACAGGGTCACCGGCGATGGCAACGACGTACGCGGCATGTTCAGCCGGCGCAGCCAAAGCGGCTTGAAAGCTATCGTAGTCTCCTTCGTTGATCGTCTGGCGCAACGGAATCCCCGCATATTGCAGCGCGCCAACATGGTCGGAGTTGTACATCAGAATCGAAGATGCCTTAGGAAGCGAAAGCAGTTGGCGACCAAGCGCGCTCTCGAAGCCAACGCGAGTCGTCGAGTTATTAATTGCTTCTTTGAGCACAAGTGGTGTGCGGTACATCATCCCCACCGTGCTGAGCGCGATGAGAAGAAGAATAATCGGCTGCATCAGCCTCTTCACAAGGGGTTGCGAATGGCTCCATCGTTCCTCAATCCACTGCGCCGCAAGGAAGGCGAAGAGAGCAAGCGCAGGCAGCATCTCCATGCCATATCGAGAGTTGTAGTAAGAGTGCGGCCAGAGCTGCGGGATAAAGATCGGCACCGATCCATATGCGATCGAGTAAACATAAAACGGCAGTGGCAGCCAGAGAAGAAGCGCGGGCAGCAAAAGGCGCCGGCGAATAGCAAGGACCAGACCGCCGATAGCAGCAGCCATAATCAGGAACCCAGTCTCCCAGAAGGCTGCGTCTACCTGCGCCGCGCGAGTGTAATACACAAGAGCCAAGAGAGGATTGTGCCATCCGTGATAGTGGCCCAGACCCGGCGCGGCAGTCTTCTTTTCGATCGCAGACGCCGAGTAGGGACCGCGGATGAAGTCCAACGGATCATGAAAGAAGTGGTGATTGTAGGCCAGCCAGCTGATCGGACCTGCAGCCGCGAGCAGGGTGAAGAAGACGAACGACGGAGCGACTTTACGCCACACCTCGCGATACCGCGCCAGCGTGAACGTGACAACACACCAGACGGTTGCGCCGAGGACCCAGCCGTCATAGCGGGTGTAGACGGCCGCCAGAACGAAGAACGAGAGAAGTATCAGACGCCGGGCGACAACCGCGTGACCAGCGGCGCGGATTGCTGCCACACACTCGACCATGAGCAGCGTAGTCCAGATCAGGAGCGCAAGAAACAGCGGCTCTGTCATGGCAGTAGTCGAGAGATAAAGCAGATTCGGATTCAGAGCATAGAACGCGGTCGCAGCAATAGCCCAACGCGGCATCAGCAGGTAACGCGCAAGCCGATACAGCCCGGCAACGCTGGCGATATAGCAGATCAGCGACGGCCACGCGCCGGCAAGACCGTTCTGCCACCACTCCAGCTTCTGCACGAAGGGGAGCATCAACACATGAGGTAACGGCAGCCAGACCCCACCCAGTTGAATCAGTCCGGGATTACGCGAGTCCAGAATCCGGCGTGCGATGCCCAGATGAGCGACCGCATCTCCATACAAGAGCAGGTAACCGCGCGAGAAAGAAATGAGCAGAGCGACAAACGATAGAAGTACGGCAGCCAGCGCGATGGGGAAAGTCACTTCCCGGGTCGCAGGCCGTATTTCATCAGGGTTTGTAGCCACCGCCCCCCCAGGGGCGGCACGAGCCGCATTGGCCGATGCCCCCGATCTCGAGGCTTTGGACGTCTTAGGCCCCCGCATGCTCAAGGTGCTAGATCTCCCGGAAAAGGTTGAAGCGTTCGTCGATCTCCTGCCGTGTCACGTTCTGCAGACGTTCGGTGCCGAAGCGTTCGACCGCAAACGAACCCATCACGCCCCCGTAGAACATTGCCGTACGAAAAACTGCAGGTGTCAGCTCAGGCTGCGCCGCAAGATAGCCGTAGAAGCCGCCGGCAAAGGAGTCGCCCGCGCCGGTAGGATCCACGACCTCTGCGAGCGGCAGTG